>JAZGEP010000239.1:0-16123 GCA_036478815.1 Methylococcales bacterium | reverse complement strand
TCTCATAAATAGTCAATATTTTATTGAGAGTGCATATGAAAAAGAAATTCATTGTCCGGTTGTCAGATGTTAATTGATATGGGAATCGACTTATTATTAGGTAATATCACATTGAAAGACTACTAGTACTCCGTCAAGGTTATATTGACGAGTATATGAAGTTAATAAGCAGCCATCTGCGTTGTTGCGCTCGCTTACATTAGCCTGCTAGTGTTGCGCTCGTGCGCCTAGCAGCTAACTACTTCTCAACTCCCTATACACGTCAATATCACTTTGAAAGACTCCTGGTTTAATACTACTATTATTGAAACTCCAAATGTAGAACAGATGCAGCTGATGCATTTGCCTCAAATGAGCTCGCTTCGCGCTTGCCTGTCCCGGTGGCAATAATTGCCAACGAATTACTGTTAGTCCAGTTGGCTCTGTTCACAATTTCTTGAACAATAGGCGTAAGGTCAGGCGTACGTTGATCAACACCGGCGACTCCGGCTGTCGTCCAAGAAACTGGAGACCATGAGACACTCGCCGTTGTTGTTGACCTGGATGATAGATTATGAGCGGCCCTAAGAAAAGTCGTAGCATTGTCTGCAGCTTGCCCTTTTAGTGTCAAAAAGGTCGGCGTTGAGCGAGCATTTGACGCTGTAAACTGAATATAAGCGTCAATAATTGTGCTACCTTGTGGAATCGTTACATTATTAAAGCGCATACCGACTGTTTGATTTCCCCCAGAAGCGACCAGATCAAGATCCATACTCCCCAAAACAATCTTGCCATCAGGCTTTTCTTCAATATCATCGCTGCCTAAATTAATGGGAATCAAGAGTCTTGTTGTTCCACCTCCTGCGCGAAGAACGTTGATGGTGATGGTATCAGAACTTGCTAAACTGTTACTATCAGTCGCTGTTGCAGTGATCGTGTGTACTCCCTCCGACAACGTAGTTATTGAAAAGGAACCACCTGATCCGATTGCTCCATCAACATTCGAAGTCCAACTCAAGCTTGTGGTCACATCACCGTCTTCTGCATCCGTTGCACTTCCGGCAAAGGTTATGTTGTCACCCTGAGTAAAGCTCGACCCATTCGTTGGTGTTGTAATGGACGCTGTCGGTGGTTGATTGCCTCCCACATTAGCAAACTCCACATGAAGCAGTGGTGCAGCGGCTGAATTAGCCTCAAACGAAACACCTTCGCGTTTGCCGGTACCAGTAACAATAATCGCCAACGAATGACCATTAGTCCAATTGGCTCGATTGATAATTTCTTGAACAATAGGAGTGAGGTCAGGTGTACGTTGATCAACACCTGCATCACCAGCAGCTGCCCATGAAGCTGGAGTCCACGACACACTTGCCGTCGTTACTGGCCTGGTCGATAGATTATTACTGACCCTAAGAAAGGTAGTAGCATTATCAGCTGCTTGTCCTCTCAGTACTAAAGAGGTCGCTGTAGAACGATTATTTGCGGCAGTAAATTGAATATAAGCGTTAACAATTGTCGCGCCTCGTGGAATTGTTAAACCATTGAAACGTATACCAACTGTTTGGTTGCCTCCAGAAGCTACCAAATCAAGATCTGCACTCCCAGTAATCACCTTACCATCAGGTTTTTCTTCGGCATCATCACTGTTGGTTGATACTCTGACTTCTTTAATAGTTGTAACATCTCCCGGACCATCCCCCTGGTTAACAGTCACGGTAAGCTCATCGAAAGCGGTGAGGCCGCCATCATTCACAGTCAAACGCAGTACATAAATACCAGGCAGGTCGAAGTCGACTGTTGTATCTTCGTCGTTGGAGTTAACAAAGGTTGCCGTGCCCGGACCACTGATCTGGCTCCAGATACTGGTACTTGTCGAAGGTACAGTTCCATCCAGGAGTAAATCTGCAGGTAGCTCAATCGTTTGATCCGAACCTGCAGATACCTGCAGCGGTTCCTGAATATCATCAACCCTGAGCATCTTCGATACACTTGGCACGCCCGCATTATCAATAATAAAAAGCATATAATGCCCAGGTGGTGCAATATTAGCATTGTCGGGCGTTGTTACTTCCAATGCTCCATTACTCTGAACAAAACTGAGCGGGATATAACGTTGTTCCATATTCTGCGAATGCGTGACGGAACCGGTTCGCACTAACCCGATCTTAATAATCTCGTTAGCTTGAGGCGTCTCCACAATAAATTGCTGAGAATAACCTATTTCGTCTAGTGAATTTTCGATGACTGGACGAGACGCCAATTGCCCCGATCCATCCGCCCGAAACAGATATGGCGGTGAAAAAATTTCTGCATTTTTCTGAAGATATCCGACTTGTTGGCAGCTTCCACAAATCCCACCACCGGCAGAGAGTACACGTCCGTCAGGCAACAATAATGCGGTCGAGTGATATTGCCTGGCTCGCGACTCGCTGGCTAAACTCGCCCATGTTTCAGTCTCTGGATCCCACAGCTCTGCTGTATAAACGGCATTAGTCAAATCAACCAGCCCCGCATTCGAACTAAAACCACCCGTAGCTAATACCGAGCCATCAGCCAGAATAGTTAAATTGTGTTGTCGACGGCGAAAAGCCATGGAATCTGTCGATGAAACAGTATTGTTATTTAAATCAATGATTACAGTTGACTGTTGACTGTGACCCGAATTCTGATTACCACCACCAGCAATCAAGATTTTACCAATGTCGTACATCGCGTAGCTGCCATAAGTTCGCTTTGTGTTGTCGCGCCTTATCGTATTTTGCCATGCACCGTTACCGCTCGTTGTGACATAGCCAAGTTGCGTATCCGGCCCAACAAAGGCTACTCGGCCATCCGGAGCCGTCTGCAACCATGGATATTCTCTATGCGCCCAATAGTTTTGCGCTGCATTTGAAAGCTTGCGGATCTGACCATTGGTTTGACGAACTTCAGATGTTGCTGGCCCGCCTCCAGTGATAAGCATTTCACCATTTGCTAGCGGTGTTACGGATGGATACCAGCGAGTAAAACTCATATCGACCCCACGGCTCCAGTTTGGTGCAGACGAAGAAAACAGATGGGTTTCTCTTAAACCGTTTAAAGCAGCGTCAGCATTCCCTCCAGCAATAAACAATTGTCCATCTGGTAATGATGCAAAACCACTGCAGAAAAGATTATAGCCAGTGTCTACACGAACATCAGTAAACTGGTTTGATATAGGATTCCAAATGGTCGCCCTGGTGAAATTGTGGTTTTGAAATGATTCAGTCGGTGCGTCGCCAACAGAGTCAAAAGCAAGTACTCGTCCATCATGCAACAACGACACAAATACAGGAATAACTGGCCAATTCTGAACACCACTCCATTGCCCATCGATGTGGGCGGTAGCAGCAATCGTTGCAGCTTGCATCGTAATCCCTAACTCGGGATTATATCCAGTTTGTTCTCTTTCAGAGCGCTCAATAATTTGCGCTTCTTCTACAATTGAAGGAGCCTGGTCATCATGAGCCCTGTCTTCTATTATTTCTAACGACACGATTGATTCTGACTCGTGTGCAAATAGAGGCTTCATGCTGCCCGAGAAAAATAATATACAGACCAGCAACAAAACAGGTGATTTGATAGCTACGAATATCAAGGGTTTGCAATGCATTAGATCTCTCATTAGAACCTCTCTTCTTTATAGTTTTTGTTATCGTAATCAGCCGGGGCGAAAACGAGATATACTGCTTAGGAACGTGCATGGAATAACTTGAACAATTATGACACAGGATTTTTGTTTCTGGCTAAGCGATCTCAAGAGGCGCATAGTGACTCTACGCAACGATCGAGATCGCTTAGTCAGGAGCAAAAAGACAAGTCAGAATGTTCAAGTTATTTCATGCACGTTCCTTAGTAGTGAGGATTTAATAAGTTACCGAAGTTTGGCGCAGCATTATGATTGCACAGGAGCACGCATAAAATGGGCGCATAGCAGGCTACGCAACTATTTTATGAATACTTCTGTGAGATCAAAAGGCAAGTCAAAATCGGGAAGTTATTAAATCCTCACTCCTTAACTTATATAGAATGTCAATTCTACCGCTAATTTGATAGCGATAACAATGCATTTATCTCAACACTAAATAAAGCAACAATGGGAACATTGATTAGCTAGTCGGTGTCAATAGTAATGACTCTATTCTACTGGATATATCAGCATTGTCGCCAAGGCAATCAATCAAATTAAGAGGTATCAAACTCTAGATGTGCATCAAGTCTTCTGACCCCGCATTTCTCACCAGATGATGCGATGATCACGTAGCTATTTGGATTCACAAAGAATTGTATGAGGGAGTGGAATAACAGTGTGTATTTCTGATTGAATAAAATTTCTTGTGGATTCAAAGAGTAACCGAGGGTTCTTCAGGCTGGCGAGAAATGCGGGCTAGGCATATGTCTCCAAATAGAAATAATATTGAACTACTCAGATTAGGAACGTGCATGAAATAACTTGAACAATGATGGCGCAGGATTTTTGCTCCTGACGAAACGATCTCAAGAGGCGCATAGTTGTTCTACGCAACGATTGAGATCGTTTCGTCAGGAGCAAAAAGACAAGCCAGAATGTTCAAGTTATTTCATGCACGTTCCTTATCCTCTATTGTGTCCAAGAGCTGCGTTGAAAGTGCTCATTTACACTTGTAAACTCCGCGCTTTCGCCTTGCTCTTGGACGCAATAAAGAGCAATCTGAGAAGTTACATAATATTTTGCTTTTAATATCGCCCAATAAATAAATCAGCCCTTTTTTCTTTTCCCAATCAAAAAAAATTGGTGGAACTTCAGTTAACTCTATAGACTATCAGGTGTTCTGAAAGTTTTTATACAACACTGCAAAGCTAATAAATTGACAAGCCATAGTTGCTCTTTTAATCTTAAAGCATATCATTACAACAAATGTAAATGACTCTAGAACCATGTCTCGACAACAGATTATTACTAAAATAGGACTTATCTTTTTTGCCCTCTTGCTCACTGCTTGTCAATCAACTCCCACCTATGATGAATGGGTTGATTTACTAAAGAATGAAATACAAGAAATCGACAATAAATTTAGTTCCCTGAATAATTCTGACCCACCAAAACATTCAAAATCAAGGTCTGCAGCGGTGAGTACAGCGACATGCAGTGATGACCCTTCAACCTATTTATCCGGACGAGTGACTATCCGTAAGCACAGAGTTAACCTTCGTAGCGGTTCGAGTACTACATGCAAAATTCTAGATGTTGCCAAGAAAACCGAGTCATTTGATTTGCTGGGTCAGAAAAATAATTGGTATTACATTGCTTTGGATAATGGACAGAATGCCTGGATTTATGCACCTTTGGTGCAACGCTTTACTGACAAGCAAGCAACAGCTCAATCGACCAGCACTGTAGCTGAAGTTAAGTCTAAACCTCCTGCCGTACCCACGAAAAAAATTCGTATTGCCGTTATTCACTTTAAAACCTTAAACAAAGAGGCTCAGGATATTTCTCTGGGTGAACTGGTCTCTGAAGTTTTTACTTCTGTACTGGTTAATTCCAATAACTTTAAAATCATTGAACGAGAACAACTGGAAAAAGTGGTCAGCGAAATTGAAATGAATCAAACTGGATTCATTGAAACCACCGATGTTGTTGAAATCGGCAAGATGTTACAAGCCGATGCGATTGTTACAGGCAGTGTTGCCTTACTAGCCGATCAAATACAACTCAATGCCAGAATTATTGAAATCAACAGTGCTTTTGTTATTAGTGCAGATTCCAAGACGACCAAATATACGTTAAAAAACATCAATCATATTACTAGTGAAATCGTACACCGATTTTCACAAAAATTAATCAATGTTAGCGCATCTTAAATTGATGAACTCTGAGAAAACGAAAAAAGAGGACATGTTTAATTTTTATCCCCTATTTTTTCCATATAAGATGGAAAAGCTCTGAATTGGGGAAGACCAAAACTAAAACTCACCGTGATTAATGTTACTTCAGCAATAATTAATACGGGCTGATTGGTTTAATCAGCCCGTATGTTCAGATTTTATAAGAAAATCCCTTCCTTATAAAAGATCCAAGTCTTAAGGGATTAAGTTCTGAACATAGTCTTCGATGTCAACTGCCGAGCAGCGGGTACAGTCATCTGCCAGGGATCCATTGATTAGTGCTGCGCCGCGAATACCAAATATGTAGCGAATATTTAATAATCCATCAGTCAGTGCATCAACTTCTCCATTGCCGTCAATATCTGTGATGCCTGAAGCTGCACATTGTTCCAATATGGGTTCAATTTCTGAAGCTCCACAGTTAGTACAATTTTCTGCTACAGCATCTTTAATCAAGCTATCGCCCCGCAGACCAAACATATGTCGAATCGCTAACAACCCGTCTGTTAACGCATCAACACTGCCATTTCCATCGGCATCCAGTGAGCATTGAGTTTCTATTACATCTGCTGTGATATTGATTTGTACAGTTGCAAGATTCGATACCGCTCCTTGATTATCATTCACTGTGTAAGTAAAAAAATCACTTACCGTTGCAGACCCATCATGCGTGTAAGTAATCTTGCCAGTGATAAGATCAACATGGGTGGTTCCATGAGTCGGAGCAGTTACTATGTTGACTGTATCTGTGTCTAATGTACCATCACTGTCACTGTCATTGTTAAGCACCGTGATCGTCACAATATCACCTGACTCAATTGAGCCTGCTGTGTCATCTTGAACCACAGGCGCGATGTTGATGTACGGTACGATTACCTCAATTGATACTGTCGCAACATTCGAGACAGCGTTTTCATTATCATTGACTGTGTAGGTGAACGTATCACTTGTTCCCGCTGAGCCATCATGGGTATAAATAACTTCACCACTGATCAGATCAATCGTGGCATCGCCATGAGTTGGAGCAGTAACAATTGTGACGCTATCATTGACTAATGTTCCATCGCTATCACTGTCGTTATTCAATACCTGAATCATTATTGCGTCACCAGATGTCACTTGAATAGCCGGATCATCTTGAGCCACAGGCGCGATGTTGATGTACGGTACGATTACCTCAATTGATACTGTCGCAATATTCGAGACAGCGTTTTCATTATCATGAACCGTGTAAGTGAACGTATCACTTGCTCCCTCTGACCCATCATGGGTGTAAATAACCTCTCCAGTGATCAGGTCAATCGTGGCATTGCCATGAATAGGAGCAGTAACAATTGTGACGCTATCATTGACTAATGTTCCATCGCTATCACTGTCGTTATTCAATACCTGAATCATTATTGCGTCACCAGATGTCACTTGAATAGCCGGATCATCTTGAGCAACAGGTACGATGTTGATGTACGGTACGATTACCTCAATTGATACTGTCGCAATATTCGAGACAGCGTTTTCATTATCATTGACCGTGTACGTGAACGTATCACTTGCTCCTTCTGAGCCATCATGGATATAAATTACCTCACCAGTGATCAGGTCAATCGTGGCATCGCCATGAGTTGGAGCATTGACAATTGTGACACTATCATTGACTAATGTTCCATCGCTATCACTGTCGTTGTTCAGTACTGGAATTGTGATGCTACTGCCTGAATCAACCTGAACCGTCGAATCATCTTGCGCCACAGGTGCGATGTTTTGAATAGCACTACAGTTTTCGTTAAACGACGCAGTCGATATGATCCGCACAGGGTCATCATTAGCGATGTCTGTACTAATACCTAATAAACCATGATTACCCAAACCACTCCAGTCTGTGACCACTTGTCCACTCTGGTTAAATGACCAATAACCAACTAATCCTAAACTGTCAGTTGCCACACTTCGATTATAGTTGTCGCTTATCTGAGCGCCACTGCGAGCGACATCCCAGAATCTGACTTCATCTAAATTACCCTCTAGAAACCCTCTGTTACCTCGACCTAACACTTGTACTGGTAAGGTTCCATCCCAACTGCCTATCGCATCGAGTAAGCCATTGAGATAGAGCGATACATCAGATCCTGATCGGGTAATTGCTAAATGCGTCCAAGTGTCAGGCAACATTTGAGTGTGTGCAACCACAACATCAGTTCCTATATACAACCGTGCTCTGTTGTCATAAAAATTAATATCCACTCCGCGCCCTTCTTGACCGATGAACCCATCTTTATTGTCAATGCCAGGCGCTAACTTCATCCAGCCTTCAATGGTAAAATCTTCGGCAAAGCTCATGTCCGGAATATTGATTAAGTCATTGTTGCCATCAAAATCCATACTCATGCCACAACTGGTGTTTTCTTGCATAATGATGATGTTAACTGTCGCAACATTCGATACAGCATCTTCATTATCTTTCACCGTGTAAGTAAAACTGTCACTTGTCGATAACGACCCATTATGTGTGTAATTAACTTCACCAGTGACTAGATCAACAGATACAGTGCCATGAATTGGGGCAGTGACAATGCTGACGCTGTCATTAACTAATGTGCCATCGCTGTCAGCGTCGTTATTCAGCACAGGGATCATTATGCTGTTTCCTGCTATTATCTCCACCGTATCGTTGCTTGCTAGTGGCATATAGTTAACACCACTATCTGCAGGTAATCCGTCGGTATACCAAACAATCAAATCCTTCGCGACCCAATCCGCCTCAAGTGAATTAAAACCGATTCTAACTGGTCCAGATAAATCAGGTTGCCATGGGTGGCTACTGTAATCAACTTCGAAATGATCTAACACAGCACCATAGATGGTTGTAATTTTCCCAGTAACCCATTTTGGGCTGACTGAGCCATCCATGCGCTGATTGACATTGATTCGAAAAATATAGTCTGTATTGGCTTCAGCCCAAGTCGCTGGATGTTCACCAATGGATTGGAAACTGCCATCAGCAAATCCCATGTGTTTAACTATGCCACCTCCCGCTAAATCCAGATTAAACGACCACGCGTTGATTGGGTCTGTAACCAGTTGGTAGTCTTGCATAAACAACATTGCAAACGATTGAGTTCCACCCAATGTGTTAATGCTAAAAGTGGTTTGCATGGTGTACGGTCGATTAGGGTCAATGACCGTATTCATTCTGGTCAGATGTTGGTTATAGGTACCACCTGTCATGGTGATATTGTCAGTTGTCACAGTAAACACAAAAGGCTCAGGCGTGGGTGCTTGTTCCACCCATAATCCTGGCGTATTTCCACTGTGAAACTCGTCAACAATCACTGTTGCAGAATCGGGAGAAGGATGCGCTACAGGTATTTGAGTAATCGTTAAATTGACTGTCGCAACATTCGACGCAACGCCTTGGTTATCTTTCACTGTATACGTGAACAGATCACTACTGGTCTCTGACGCATCATGAGTATAGGTAATTTCACCTGTAACCAAAACAGTCACTATGCCATGATTCGGTGGTGACACGATCGTGACGCTACCAAAATCCAACGTACCATCACTGTCAATATCGTTGTCTAACACTGGAATCGTTATGGTGGTGCCTGAATCAATTGCAGCGATTGGATCATCTTGCGCCGTTGGTGCAATATTGCGAGGACTTCCACAGGTTTCATCGAAAGCAACACGTATTGGGTCGTCAGCACTGACAGTACTTGTACTGCCTAATGAGCCATGGTTACCCAATCCACTCAAATCAATAACTACCTGACCGCTTCCATCAAACGTCCAATAACCAATTAATCCAGGACTGTTAGTCGCCACGCTTTGGTTGAAATTTTGACTTATTTGATCATCAGTACGACTAATTTCCCAGATTCTGACTTCATCGATTTTACCCTCTAAGAAACCTTGATTACCTCGACCCAGGGCTTTAAAGTAAAGTTTGCCATCCCAGCTGTCGGTTGCATCTAATTGCCCATTAATAAATAACGATAAATTAGATTCTGAACGAGTAATTGCTATGTGAGTCCATGTCTCAGGGGAGATAGCAGTGTTAGCAGTAATACGATCTGAACCCGCATAGAGTCGTACTCTACCTGCATTAAAATTAACATCGGGTCCGACACCGTCTTGACCAAATAACGAATCCTCATTATCAATGTCAGTTGCGAGATTGACCCATGCCTCAATGGTGAAATCGTTGTTCAACGTAAAATTTGGGATGTTGATCCAATCATTCTCGCCATCCAGTTGCATATCGTATCCACACATTCCTGAAGACGCTGTAACTGAGATGGATACCAGCGCTTCATTTGAAAGCGCGCCATCATTATCATCCACCGTATATGAAAAGGAGTCGCTGGTTGCCAACGAACCTTCATGTGTGTAAGTGATTACTCCAGTATTAGGATTGACATTGACTAAACCATGCTGTGGTTGAGTGACAATGATGACACTGCCTTCATCGACTGTTCCATCATTGTCGATATCGTTGTTGAGTACTTGTATCACCTGGCTTGTATTGGCAACGACTGTTGCTTCATCAGCAAACGCGAGTGGTGATGCATTGCTATTCGAACAACTGTCGCCTGCTGTTGCATAGGTAGCAGTCAACGTTTCATTGTGATCCGGCAGCGTATAATTGAAGGACGCCGCTGCAGCATTTGACCAATTGTCAAAGCTATACTGAATATTATCGATACACGCAGTTTGTGGCGCCGTAATAATGCTTTGAAAACCAATCACATTATCGTAAACAAGCGGTGTAGTGATGATTTCTTCATCAAGGAATAAGGCAATACCACTGGGTTGTGAATTCAAAGTGATATCGACTTCTTCTGGATAGATATGTACCGACTTGGTCGTCGATAATCCTTCTGAGTCTGTCACTTCAACGGTTATATCAAAACCTGTTTCACTAAAAAATGAATGGCCTGAAGTGGGAATTTCAAGCGTACCGGAAGAACCGGATACTGGTTCATGTTCAGGATGTGTATGCTCATTGTGAGCCAATTTAATTGTCCATTGATAGCTGTTTTCAGTCAAAACGCCATCAGCATCAGTCGCACTTGCTGCAAAATTGATGGTTTCTCCAGCACGAAACGTCGATCCTTCAACAGGTTCTAAAAGGGTAACAACAGGTTTTGACCCAATAGTAATGGTGATCGGTGGATCTAATAGTGTAGTTTTACCCAAGTCACTCACTTGTAGACGCGCCTGGAATGAGCCACTTTCAGGATAGATGTGAGTTACATTGGCTCCGGTAGCCTGCTGTCCGTCTCCAAAGATCCATACATACGCGAGAAGATCATTTTCTGTATCGGTTGCAGCACCACTAAATTGAACGGCTAATCCAGGCTCACCTGACGTTATATCAGCAGTTGCTAATGTAATCTGTGGTGCTTGATTGCCATCGTTATAGCTGATCTTTCTGATAGCGCCAGAAGTCGGTAAAAAACTAGTGTCACTGGCTACTTGAAGATAATACAATGCCCCATCAGCACCTTGCTTTATGTCAACGATAAGCCCGGCAGCATCCTGAAACGCATTATCAGTTGCTACTGCACCATTGCTGTCGAAGGTTAAATAACGTAGATACTGTTGAACATAATCACCATAAAAATAGGTATTAGCAAACGACTGAGGAAATTGTGAGCCGTGATAAACGATACCACCTGTCAGTGAAGCACCTTCGCCATCATGTTCATAGGTAAATAACGGAGGATCATAAGTCTGATTTGTATTTGAGCATGTAGTCCCCTCACAAAAAGGCCAGCCATAATTAGCGCCTTTTCTGCCAATGTGTACATCTTCATTCGAGAGAGCATTGTTATTACCGCCAACTTCTCCAATAAATAAACGCGGTCCGATTGAACCGGTTACGTGTAAATCCCAACGAGCGCGCCATGGGTTTCTCAGACCATAGGCCCAAATCTCATCCAAATTGCCTCCAGGACCATCAACAAACGGGTTATCGGCAGGAATGCTTCCATCACTGCCAATACGAATGATTTTTCCACGGGCATTAGTCAAATCTTGTGCATCGAGACCTTTAAACTGTTCACCAGTTGTTAGATAAAGATAGCCGTCCGGACCAAAACTCAAACCTCCACCATGATGAAAGACATGGGAAAACAACTGAGGATCTTTCCAGATGACTAGTTCAGTGCCGATACTCGCTGTACTACTTTGATGAGTAAAGCGAGAAACGTAGAGTCGTTTATCGGAATTACGATGATAGGAAACATAGACATAAGGAGTGTTCGGAAACCCAGGATCCAAGACGATATCCAGCAATCCACGCTCACCACCCACATTGATATCGTTAATATTCAAATAAGGTTGCAATAACGGGCTTGCCAAGCTGGGGTCTAAAATCCATATCTGACCGGTTTTTTCAGTCACCAACATATTGCCATCTGGCAAGTAAACCATTGAGGTTGGATAATTGAGTTCAGAGATGACTAATTGATCTTGAAACAAGGGAGGAATTGCAAAGGCAAGTCGATTTGAACCAAATAATATAAGCCACATGCACAGCAGAAAAAATATTGTCTTGTAACTGACTGATATTTTGAGCCTTTTATCTGATATGCTGTTATTTGTCATAGTATTTTTCTCACGTTTTATAGTCAAAATCCAAACTTTTTTACATACTTATTAGACATTGGTTAATTTCTTGACCAATGACGCTTTACGCTTATACACGTACATATGATTCAGGGTTTGCATTTTTAGGGGTTTGTGAGTAACCATGATCAATGGCTTAAGAGAAACTTTTTAATGAGTACTGGATGACGCGCATTAGAAGCAGAGCAAACCAATCTTGATTTGCTACAGATAAAACTGGCAGAATGAGAAGCGCAGCTTAACCATAGCGAAGGCATTGACGATGAAATATTCATGCAAACACTGATCGAATGATATGGAAAAGTACACGCTATCACCGAATGTCCAAAAGAGATTGAAAGGCATCAAGTCATACTCTCTTGAAAAATTTGGCAAAACAAACCAATTATAATACTCTCCAAAAACTGGACTATTATTGACCTGCATTTAGAAGCGAGGATTTAATAACTTCCGAATCTTGAGGCAGGATTTTTTGTTGGTATTCAAGGCGTAGAAACTGGCACACAGCTGGCTACGCAACTGTTTTTACAACACGGAAGACGGACAAAAAAACAAGTCAAGATCCGGAAGTTATTAAATCCTCGCTCCTTAAGATAGAATCTTGCCCTCAAAACTAAGGAGTAAGAAATGACCAGAAGTCGAAATAGACATCGTGTGCAAACCAAGATAAAAGTGGTCTTGGAATCTCTAAAAGGGGAGAAAACAACAACGTAGATCACCGCGAAATATGGCATTCATGCAACGCAAATCAATCTGTGGAAGAAAGCGATATTAACGATGATGCCTGAAGCCTTCTCAAGTCAGAAGAAGCGGCATAGAAAAAACCAGCAAGCATTGATTAATATGCTCTATCAGCACATAGGACAACTTAAACTCGAGAACGATTTTCTAATAAAAATCTTGAATAGTCCGTTTGAGGCCGAAAAAAGTGGATAGAACCGGAACATTCAACACTCAGCCTCAGAAACCAGTGTGATTTGTTGGGGATCAATCGGTCGAGCTTGTACTATCGCCCTGTTGGAATTGACAATGACACGTTGCAGTTGATGCATGAGTTGGATCAACAATAGACGGAAACCCATTTTATGGGGTATTGAAAATGACCCCGCACTTGAGAACACAGGGGGCATCAGGGCTATCCCTATCTGCTAAGGAACATGGCGATAAAGCGCTGTAATCATGTCTGGAGTACGGATATAACCAACATTCGTATGAAGCATGGTTTTGTTTATCTAATAGCCATTATCGACTGGTATAGCCGCTATGTCCTCAACTAGGCGCTCAGTACGACTCTGGAGGCAGACTTTTGCATAGAAGCGCTCAATGAGGCTTTACCTCCTCCAGCTGCGAAATCTTTAACACGGATCAGGGGAGTCAGTTTACGACCCATCGATTTACAGAACCTTTATTGGCCGTAGGCGACAACTACCCTGACATAGGGCCCCCGCTCACCTGATGAAAAGGATTCCGTTCCACAAGTTCACGTTTCTTGCTAATCCCAAACGCCATATTTGCTTCTATTAACATACTCCCGTTTTTCTCCGGGCTTGTTCAACAACCGGATAAGATTGTGGTTCGTCCCTCACGCAAGCGATTCTTATTCGTTATGTTTTTACCTCACCAAAGAACGCTAGTCATATCAAAATTCCACTTTAATCTGGCAAAAAGTTGATTCGATCCAGATGTCACCCTTTTTTTGTAGAAGGACAAAAGAGCAAGAAACGGGTTGTTTGTTTAGATTAAGAAGATTACCTTAGTAAACAAGATGGTATAACCAAAAAACATCTGAGGAGGCAACTTATGAAATTGATATATATTTTATTATTAACTATGACCTTATGTTTTCAAACTGCTTTAAGCGACACTGGCAAAGATAAATTAGGCTCCAACACAAGGCCACTATCATTTGGAGATGATCAAACGATTGTTGATCTAACAAAAGTGGTTTGGGAGCCACTCAAAGTTAGTGGTCTTCCACCAGGTGCAGAAATAGCCATACTCCGTGGTAAGTTGGAAACTGGAATTAGCGAATCGTTATTAAAATTACCTAAGGGCTACATTGTACCCAATCATAGTCATACAAGTGATGAACTTTATGTTTGGATTCAAGGGGCTTTTTCATTAATAGCACATGATCAAACTGAAACAAAGTTTAGTGGTCCTGCCTATATTAGTTTTCCCGGGAATGCACCACCTCATAGTTTGAAATGCAGTTCAAACAAAGGGTGTATCTTATACCTAAGATATACAAGGTCTTTTGATATTAAATATATTTCAACAACTCATCAGTAATGGAAGTAAAAAGATGCCTTATGAAATTTCATTTTTTCATATAGTTATTTTACTGTTTTGTTATTAACAACAAAACAGATCAGAGCTGAAGAAACTATTAAACAAACGACACATCTTCAAAAAGTTGTTATGACTGCAAAAGAAAGACTGGGAACGAAAGAATCCGACAATCAGAGAGTTAACAATTGTAAAATTCTTGCCGAAAAAAGAGGCTCAAAACAGCGATCTAATCAGTATCGTCGAGTCAAGTGCTAATTTATAATCAATTTAAAAGGTAAAACAATGAATAAATCCATTTTGATAATCATTCTTTCAGGGTTGTTTTCGCTAACATGCTTGTCCATTCAGGCTGACCCAGCCACAGAATCTTTGTATAAACGATTGGGGGGCTATACTGCAATTTCCGCTGTAGTAGATGACTTGGCCGAACGATTAGTAAAAAATGAACAGCTCGGTCGGTTTTATGCGCATCGTGGAATTGATGGTATTGAACGGGAAAAACAGCTAACAAAAGATTTTATTACTGCTAAGACAGGTGGACCTTTATACTATACCGGACGAAATATGAAACTGGCTCATGAAGGAATGCGCATGAGTAAAAGTGATTGGAATATTTTTATAACCTTGTTAGGGGAAACATTAAACAAATTTAAAGTTCCTTCTCAAGAACAAAAAGAAGTCATTATTTTTATTGGTAGTCTAAGTAATATTATTGTAGAGCAATAACTAATATTGATAGCATACACTAGTCCGCTTGATTGTTGCTCTTACAGGAAGGGTAGGAAGTCTTACAATCCAACATTTGATTCTCGAATTGCATGCTTGCAAGACTTGACACCTTTTCTGAAGCACGGTTAGAACGTTTTTATCGCCTTTCTCCTGTACAAGTTTATACGCAAGGAGATGAGGCAATATACCATATAATAATTTGGAGTATTATTATCTCTATAGAAGTAATGTCTATGGAAGAAATTGATGAGGTTTCTGGTATTGATTTTATTTGTACTGGGGCTCAGAGAGCGTGGAGTTGGATGGTTGCTAACCCTTTGAGAGCACTTGGTGGCGCGACTTCAGCTTTTGGAACATATAATTACTGGGAATCATACTATGACTGAGCCGGAAATTATATCAAGAACGGAACACATATTAACCCACAGTATTTACAGGTAGTAAAATAGTGGACTCTAGGAGGCTGTCCGAGAATAGAAACCGTAGCGAGGGAAAGCGATTTTGAGTCCATTTTTTCGATTAAATGAGGCGAATACTTGTTGTATTTAACGAATTTGATCGGAAAAATGGGCCAAAATCCGCTTTTCCGCAGTAGGCTTTCTATTCT
>JAZGEP010000238.1:0-22568 GCA_036478815.1 Methylococcales bacterium | reverse complement strand
ACATCACTCAATCGGAGGGGGAACCCATGAAAAAACCAATATTAACAAAGCTATCGGGCATTGTTGCAGGCACTCTGCTTAGCGCAGTTGCGTTTATGCCACAAGCAATGGCCGCTGAAGAAAGCGTCGAGGCTCTACATCAAAAAATAGAACGCATGGAGCAAATGCTCAATTCTTTGCAAACTGAATTGCAAGATGTTCGTTCAGAGAGTCGCGAGTCCATCAAGAAAGTTCAAGTCGTTGAAGAACGTGTTGCAGTAGTTAATCGTATCCCAAAACAAAGCAACTCAATGATTTATTTCCGCGGTGGTTTTGCACGCATGAATTCTGGTCGTGGTACACAGGTTTTTACCGACTTGTTTGATGGTGCGCGTGACAATACTGGATCCCAGATATTCCCTGTTGATGATCATGATTCAAAAGGTGGTTTTTATGCTGGTGCTGGCATTGAACATGCGTTAACCAAAGATCTTTGGGGCATGTCTGATGCAGTTGCTATATTTGGCGAAATCATGTTTGAATTTAAAAAGTTTGATAGTAAAAAAGGCATTGCCGTTGTTCCCGCTGCAGCTGCAAACTTAGGCGCTGGACTTAATGTCAACCCAACTGGCAAGAATGTTGCCAACCGAATTACTTTAAGCCAATTCACATTGTCTGCTTCTCCAAAACTCAAGTTCAATCCAAATGGTAGTTTCCATCCATGGATTATTCCTGCTGGTTTTGCGTTCCACGTAATCAGCCCACCATCTGACTCAGGCACTGTATTGGCTGCCGGCGTTATGTTTGGCGTAGGTGCTGAGTATGAAATAGCCGACACATTAACTGTCGGCATTGATGCACGTTACCATCTAGTCGGCGATCATACTGACGGCGTTGAAGTAGACGGTCTTACTGCCGGTGGTTACCTGGGTTTCAATTTCTAAACCCATCTACATCTAGTGCTCTGTCAAGGTTATGTTGACGGAGCACTAGTAGTCAGTATCAAATATAAAAGCCTTTCAAGTGCGCGCACTTGAAAGGCTTTTTTCGTTCTGACTAAGGAAACGCGCATGGAATAACTTGAACAATGATGGCGCAGAATTTTTGTTACTGACTGAACAATCTCAAGAGGCACATAGTTGTTCTACGCAACGATTGAGTTTGTTCAGTCAGGAGCAAAAAGACCAGCCAGAATGTTCAAGTTATTTCATGCACGCTCCTAAGCGAGTAAGATACTCAGGCAATCAGTAGCTCAGATTGCCCTCTTATGTACAAGAGCAAGGTAAAAGCGCGGAGTTTATGGATATAAAAGAGCGCTTTCAGACAGCGATTGAGCATAAGAGGGTAAGCTGAGCAACTACTCATAAGGCTCTATTGTAGCTGCTAACCAGGCTGCACCACGCACACCACTTGAATCACCATATTGAGGCGGTACCAATCGGGTATTGACCTCATCAGAGAAGATATAGCGCGACCAGCGTTCTGGCACTGCCGTATAGAGAAAATCACAGTTAGACAAACCCCCGCCCAACACAATAACATCAGGATCAACAATGTTGAGAACATGAGCCAATCCTCGCGCAAGTCTGTCAACATAACAATTCAAGCTATCCAGACAAGTTGTATTGCCATTTTTCGCCTGCGCGATGATCTCCTGCGCTGTATGCACTAACGCTGCATCTTGCTTTGCGATTAATTTCGTGGAATGCTGATGATCTTTTAACAATCCTGGTCCTGACAACCACGTTTCGATGCATCCAGATCGACCACAATAACAGAGTGACCCCGGTGTCTCATCTGCCATCGGCCATGGCAATGGATTATGCCCCCATTCACCAGCAATGCCATTGGCACCACCGATAATCACCCCATCAACGACCAAACCAGCGCCTACCCCAGTCCCTAAAATTACGCCAAACACCACATTCGCACCCGATCCAGCACCATCGGTTGCTTCAGACAGAGCAAAACAATTTGCATCATTAGCAATGCGTATCGGGCGCTGCAATCTGTTTTCCAGATCAGTTTTTAGTGGTTGATTGTTTAACCAAATCGAATTACAGTTCTTCATTGTTGAACTCAGTCGGGACACTGTTCCAGGACTTCCAATACCAACATAACCCTTGATATCCAACTCAGCTTCTGCCTGCTCTATCAATAACACAATCGCGTTAAGTGTTGCCTGATAGTCACCCTGCGGAGTTGCAACTCGTTTCCGAAAGCGTTCTTTAGCACTCAGGTCAAACGCTAAAATCTCAATCTTGGTCCCCCCAAGATCAATCCCCAAATTAATGCGTTTTTTCATTACTAGCGTTCTTCAAAAATTAAGCCATGGTTAAGGTAGAGTAAGCTATTGTTAAGTCTAGTTAAAGCCAATCCAGCCTAAAAAGATGGATGACTTCACTACAATACTAAATTCTATGAAAAAGTGGTATGAAAATTGAAATATGTTGATGGTATCCATTATAATGCTGAATGTTTTAAACAACGGATCAACACCCACAGCAGAAAATGTGCCGTTTCAAAACCACTTTTTATAACCATACTCAGCACTACTATTAAAATGTAAAAACTAACGTGTTGCATTCGCCCAAGAGTCAAGCGTAATAACGTGTCATAGTAAACTAAGACAAAGAGTTATCACACTGGGGTTGTATCAATGCGGCATGTTAGAATTCACACAATAACGGTGCTGTATACATAAGGGACGCGCATGAAATAACTTAAGCAACTGTTTGCCTTTTTGTCCATCTTCAGCGTTGCAGAAACAGTTATATAGCTCACTATACGCGTTGAAGTCGAACAAAATTCTGAGCCAGTTGCCTAAGGAACGTGCATGGAATAACTTGAACAATTCACTTGTCTTTTTGCTCATCTTCGGTGTTGCGAAAACAGTTACATAGTTCACTATGCGCCTGTTTTCGCGCCTTGAATATGAACAAAAATCCTACGTCAATTGTTCAAGTTATTCCATGCACGTTCCTAAGTTATTTCATGCACATTCCTAAATGAATCAAATAGATTCAAATTTCAAGCTAATCAACAGGAGAAAATGATGGCTAACATGAATAAAATCAAAAAATTTATTGTGTGTACAACTTTAGCAGCGAGTCTTGGCATGAGTGCTGGGCAAAGTTTTGCGGCTGATCCACTATGCGAGGTTGATGGTGATAGAGTCGATATGAAAACGTGGGTTGGCATGAAAATCTACGATCGTGCGTTTGGGCGCGGCTGTGGCACTTGTCATGATGTTTCTCCAAACCCAAATCTGTTAGAGTCCGTACAAAAATTAAGTGTTGAGGATTTTGGTACTGTTTTGAAAAACGGCAAAAACGCTATGCCTAAGGCGGTTGATGCAATTCTAGAAGTTGGTCCGGCTAAGAAAGCCGGTTACGATGAAACGCAAGCCATTGAAGCTGTCTACAATTACTTGAAATGTCGAGCAGATGGAACCATCCCTGCTAAAGTAAAAAAAATGAAAAAGTAATTTTTCAGTTTAATCTCACAAAAGCCCACATTCTGTAGTGAGTGTGGGCTTTTTTTATATCAAAAAAAAGCAATTAGGAGTGAGGATTTAATAAGTTACCGAAGTTTGGCGCAGCATTTTGATTTCACAGGAGTACTCATAAAATGGACACATAGCTGGCTACGCAACTATTTTATGAGTGCTTCTGTGAGGTCAAGAGGCAAGTCAAAATCGGGAAGTTATTAAATTCTCACTCCTAAATGACTAGTCAAGACTTGGATATTATTAATATCCTCGCTTCTTACAGTAGCCTAAGGGCTACTTGCAATCAATACCACCTGCTTAGGAATGTGCATAAAATAACTTGAACATTCTGACTTGTATTTTTGCTCCTGCGCCCACAATTGTTCAAGTTATTCCATGCACGTCCCTTATCTTTTTGCCCGGCTTCTTCGTTTCAACACAATTACGTTACTCACTATGCATCTGCTGCCGTTCCATGAAGACAAATGAAAATCCAGCACCCTAGGAGGCTGTCCGAGAATAGAAGCCTACTGCGGAAAAGCGAATTTTGGCCCATTTTTCCGATTAAATTCGTTCAATACAGCAAGTATTCGCCTCATTTAATCGAAAAAATTGGCTCAAAACCACTTTCCCTCGCTACGGCCTCTATTCTCGGACAGCCTCCTAGTCATCATACACAAGTTATTTCATACCACCCCTAAGTTCTAATTATTCGGCTGTAGTTGGATCTATCATCGTCACCACTTCAGAAATGCTATTTGCCGGAAAACCACCTTGCTCGGCATGTTGCTCTATTAGCTCACGGTTGGGAGCGATATATACACAGTAAATCTTGTCATCAGTCACATAACTTTGTAGCCATTGTATATCAGGCCCCAATTTATTGAGAACAGAACATGATGTCTGAGATATTCCTTGCAGATCATCTGCACTTAATTGACCTGCTCCTGGTATTTCACGTTCAATAATATATTTTGGCATAACTGCGCTCTCCTGATTGACTGATCATTTACTGATTGATTTTTTGTTGGACAAAGGTGGTTAAAGTCCCTACTGATTCAAATGTATCCGCATCAATTTCATCATCATCAATAAAGAATCCATAATCTTCTTCGAGCCTGGTTAATACTGAAACCACGGCCATTGAATCAAATTCTGGAAGAGCACCAAGTAATTGACTGTTTTCATCAAGTTGCTGGGATTGCTCGCCAAGTTGTAACACTTCAACCAGAACGCTGATGACTTCGTTTTGCACCGACATTAATATTATTTCCTGTTAGATCATTTCATTGGAATAAGGAGCGAGGATTTAATAACTTCCGAATCTTGAGGCAGGATTTTTGTTCGTATTCAAGGCGTCGAAACGGGCGCATAGCTGGCTACGCAACTGTTTTTACAACGCGGAAGACGGACAAAAAGACAAGTCAAGATCAGGAAGTTATTAACTCCTCGCTCCTAAGATGCTTCTGAGCAACAAACATCTAAACCTGTCAATTCTATCACTATTTTGATGAATAGATACAACCTGTATTACAAGAGAATTCCAGTAACGACAAACAACACTATTTAAACTTAGGAACGTGCATGGAATAACTTGAGCAATTGACGTAGGATTTCTGTTCATATTCAAGACGCGAAAACAGGCGCATAGTGAGCTAAGCAACTGTTTTCGCAACACCGAAGATGAGCAAAAAAAGCCAATTGTTCAAGTTATTTCATGCACATTCCTTAGGCAACAGGCAATCAATAACCCACCCATATTGCGCAGAATTAATGTTTGTTTTAAGTCTTGTTGCGTAGAGCGCATAGCTGGCTATGTAAGCGAAACAACAAGACTTAAGAGTGACAAAAAGGCAAGTAAGGTGAATGGGTTATTGATTGCCAGTTGCCTTACTCAATAGATCGATAAAAAACGTCAATACAACCATTAGTGTTGTGAAATCATCTCTCTATTTACTTCATCTATTTGTTGTTACGAAACGCAGAAAACCGCATATGAAACCAGCGTCATCCTCAGACTGTGCTACCTTTTAGGCATAGAAGATTAAATAATCTGGGCATTATGACCCAAGCATTATTGCTGACCTTCAAGGCGTGACAACAGACACATAGCAGGCAAATGTAACTGTTACCACAACGAATAATACGAGCAAAAAGACAAGTCAAGATCCGGAAGTTATTAAATCCTCGCTCCTTACTAAAGACTTTACTTTGATGTAAAGCAAGATCAGAAATGACAATGACGTTCAAGATAGCTTTCAATCTAAAACCGGCCAGATAAAATCATGCAGCGCTTTGAATATATCTCACTACGAAAAAAGCTAACAATATTAATGTTGCTGACTGCAGAAACTGTTCTGATAATGTCAATTATTGTTCTTGCGATTACTGGCCTAATTAACATGCGGGCTGCAGCCAAACAAGAGTTGGAAACATTAGCTGATGTGTTAGCTGATAGTAGTACAGCTGTACTTGCGTTTAGACATGAGGAAGCCGCCCTACGAACGCTTGAAACGCTTCAAGCAAAGCCGGATATTATTTCAGCTTTTCTGTTTGATGAAAATGGTGATCTATTTTCTGAATATCATTCTGTTAATTCGCAACGAACGATTCATTATGAGACGGTACCTGAACAAAAACAACAGGATGTTCAATCAGGTTGGCGACAAGTGTTAACTCGAGATTTCTGGCGGATCAAACCATTACAGGTCACTCGACCGGTTGTTTATAAAGATGAACTGATCGGCATGATTACACTAGTCGATAATTTGAACATATTGAATATAGCGCTAGCTGGCTATATTAATACCATATTATATGTATTGCTTGGTTCATTAATACTGGCTTACTTGCTATCAATTATTTTGCAACGCATTATCTCTAAACCCATATTTACATTGATCTCTCAAGTTAAGCAAATAGCGAATAATCGAGATTACTCAATTCGGGCAGAAAAATCCAGCCATGATGAAATCGGTGTACTGATTGATGGATTCAACCATATGCTTGCACAAATACAAGCAGGTGAAACCGAGTTGGAAAAGTATAATTCCAGGCTTGAGCTGCGGGTTCATGAACGCACGGAGGAGTTAGAGCAAGCGCGCAATCATGCGATGGTGTTGGCAGACCAAGCACAACAAGCCAACCAAGCTAAATCTCAGTTTCTTGCCAATATGAGTCACGAAATTCGGACACCAATGAATGGTGTGCTCGGTATGACAGAACTGTTGCTAGACACCGATCTAACTTCACAGCAAAGGAATTTTGCTAAAACCACTTATCGCTCTGCAGAGGGTTTGCTGGAAATCATCAACGATATTCTAGATTATTCGAAAATAGAAGCCGGCAAACTGGAACTGGAAAAAGTGAATTTTAATTTGATTGAAAGCATTGAAAACGTAGTTGAAACATTAGCTGAAAGTGCGCAGAAAAAAGGACTTGAGCTGATATGCCAAATCCAGCTGAGAGAATTTTCCAACGCCGAAGGTGATCCAGCAAGATTTCGACAAATCTTGTTTAATCTGATTGGCAATGCAATCAAGTTTACCGATCAAGGAGAAGTTGTTGTGACTGTAAGCGCTCAGCCAATAACTGACAATCAAACCAGAATTCGTTTCCAGATTGCAGATACCGGTGTGGGCATTCATTCCCAGCATCAAGGTAAGTTGTTTGATGTATTTACTCAAGCTGATGGCAATACCACAAGACAATTTGGCGGCACCGGCCTTGGTCTTTCCATCTCAAAACAACTTGTAACATTAATGGACGGTGACATTGGATTTGTGAGTGCGTCAGGCAAAGGATCAGTATTCTGGTTCGAAATACCCATGCGCGTGTTCCCGGTTCAAAACCAGCATTTTGACGACAATCGATTACAAAATTTTTCAGTTTTACTGGTTGATGATAACAGCACTCATCGGATGGTTCTAAGCAATCAATTGTCAACCTGGGGAATCAATGTTACACAGGCTGAAAATGGATTTCAGGCAATGCAGTTGTTATCCGTAATCCAGAACAAACAGTCTACGTATGACCTGGTGATTATAGATCTGAAAATGCCTGATATGAGCGGACTTGAACTTGCGAGAATCATCAGTACCAATAACGATTATCAAAAGTCTCAGCTATTGATGCTGAATACAGTCTACGAGTGTGCATCTGTTGAGCAAACAATAGACTGCGGAGTTATTGCACAAATCACCAAACCGGTCAAGCAATCGGTACTCCTGGACACACTGATTAGTATCGCTTCAGGCAATACCACTGAGGCCTTAAGCCGCAATCAATATACTCAACAAGCAATCAGTTCAACCTCACAATTGCAATTTAAGGCGGATATTTTGATCGTTGAAGATCATGTAGTTAATCAACGTTTGGCTCAACAAATATTAAAAGGTTATGGTTGCTTGGTGGATACCGCAGATAATGGACAGCAAGCAGTGATTGCAACACAGAATAAGCGCTATGACTTGATTTTTATGGACTGTCAGATGCCAATACTAGATGGTTATCAAGCGACGCAACAGATACGAAATCACGAACTTACACTCAACAAATCATTACAGGAATTTACTCAGATTCCAGTGATTGCTTTAACAGCCAATGCATTGACCACTGATCGTGAAAAATGTCTTAGCAGTGGCATGAGCGATTATTTATCAAAACCATTTCGGAAACAGCAGATATTGAAAATGCTGGAAAAATGGGTTCCTCATTGTCTAGCCGCTAATCAACAACAGCATGCGTTGCAAAATACCCAGCGCTCAGATAATGCAATTTCATCTCAACCTGCTACACTTATAACAGAAGAACATCAACAATCACAACAGCTAAAATTGCCAGCGCTTGATAAAGAAGTCATCAATGAAATCAAAGCGTTGATGGAGGATGGAGAGGATGATTTTTTCGGGGAGCTAATGGATTGCTTCAAACATGACTTTAATCATGGTCTGGAGGCTTTACAAACAGCGTATCAGCATGACGACGCAGAAACTGTTCGCGTCACTGCTCATGGAATGAAATCAACCAGTGGTAATTTAGGGGCAATGGAGCTTTCTGCGATGTGCAATCAACTTGAAAAAATGGGTAAACAGCGGGTTCTTGACAAGGTCGATTCTGTGATAAAGCAAATGAAATCTGAATATTTCCGTGTCAGCATGGCACTAGAAGAAGAATGTCAGTAGCACTGAGGTACTAAAAATGGTCGCAAAACTGAAAGATTATAAAAACCCTGTGGTGTTATGGATTGATGACAATTCATCACTGCGAAAGCTTGCACAGCGTGCACTGACTAAAACTGGCTTTGAATGTGTCACAGCGGAATCTGGTGAAGAAGCGATTAGCATGATGGATCATATTGAGCCTGATTTAATATTGCTGGATATCGAAATGCCAGGAATGAATGGATTTGAAACATGTGCTGCAATTCAGGTTATTCGCAAGCAATCAGGACACAGTCTCATCCCAATTTTAATGGTTTCTGGTCATGACGACCTTGAGTTTCTAGATCAGGCCTATGATCTCGGTATTCTTGATATTGTGCTCAAACCGATCAATTGGAAACTGTTGATTTATCGAATTCGATACATATTGAAATCTACCGAAAACCCTGAAGCGAATAAATCTGCGGTCAAGGTAGCAAATTAGATCCTCTCTTCTACAGTGATTTGGCTAAATAAATTTAGCAACCTTGCTGACTTCTTATTCCTGACAAACAGTCTCAATTGTTACGTTAGCATCACTACGCAACTACTTCAGCAAGGCAGGCTAGCAGCAAAAAACCGCTTGGAGGCTTTCTATTCTCGGACAGCCTCCTAGTCCCCAGTCAAGCTGAGTCGCCACTAATACGCTCCTGCAGATTCAGAATCTCATAAAACCATTCAGTAATCATAGGCTCTAACCCACCTTCTTTCTTGTCTATTGATGAGATCATGCTATCTGTTATAAAATTCAGTAACTGCTCAGATTGCCCTTTCATGTACAAAGCAAGGCGAAAACCCGCAGCTTGTCGTATCAAAAAGCTCTTTCAACGCAGTTATTGGACAAAATAGCGGGTAAGTTGAATAGTGACTTAAATTATATATGGTACTGTTGTGGAGCCAAACGATAAGTCCAAGCTCTAATATTATTGAATCCTCGTACCTAAGGAACACAACGAACAGGCCGCTCTCTGTGTACACAATATCCAGTAATCATTGTTATTCTCACCACAAAAACCAATGTATTAGCTCATCTGTCATAACAGCTCTAATAATGTTAATGACACTAGTCTCCGGCTGCGCTAACAGTGCAACATCCATTACAGGTACCGAATTGACTAACAAAATTGTAACCGGCAAAGCCCCGCTAATTCTCGATACGCGAAGTCGTTATGAATATGAAAACGGACATCTGCCTGGTGCATTATTTTTTCCATTCTGGAAAGCTTTTTTTGCTGATGATTCAATACTGAAACGCTGTAAAACTGAACCAATCGTAGTTTATTGTCAACATGGACCACGCGCTTCATTTGCTGAATTCGCTTTGCGACAATCTGGCTGCACTAACGTATTAGAACTTGAAGGCCATATGGCAGGCTGGCAAGAACAAGGACGGCCAGTGATTGCAGTCTCGGACGAAAACGACAATACAACTCACTACGAACAAAAACTTGCGCCATAAGATATAGTTTTTATTAAATTTCCATTCCTCACTCCTTAACACCAAGAGTAGCAAATGACTATTAAAACCCCACTACGGCAATTCATACTGACTGAGCTGATTTATTGTGAAGACATCGAATCATTTAGCGATGAAGAAGATTTGCTGGAAGCAGGGATGGATAGCATGGGTATCATGCGGCTCATTATGTTTTCGGAACGCGAGTTTAAAGTGACATTACCTGATACCGAAGTTGAACCAGATAGTGTGCGCACTATTAATGCACTGGTCGGCTGGATAGAAGAACATCAAAAATGACCATCCACCCTCCTCTTTTCGCCAGCCAGTTCAGACGACTCAATCCGTCTGATCAAGTACTCTTAGCGATTGACCATGAAATCCGTCAAGATGGCAACCCTGGTAGCAATTGCGGTTTTGCTCTTGAATTAGAAGGGGCACTCGATATTGAAGCCTTGCAAAACAGCTTGCTAGATTTACAAAAACACTTTCCCAGTTTAAGTTCACGGCTGGAGCAGCATGGAAAAACCTTTGGTTGGAAAACCATTAACGCCCCCATTCCTCTTATACGCCATGCTGCTACAAAACCTTCCGCAACCAACTTAGAAGCTGATTTTCAACACCAGACCTTACTGTCAATCATCAACAGCGGTGAGCCAATCGAGCAAGCTGTGCCAATGGATTTTCATTTGATTGAAGGATCGCAACGCAATCTATTACTACTACGTTGGCTACACCCGCTACTAGATGCACGTGGCGCAAAACTGATTTTTGATTTTCTGATGTCGAATAACCGACAACGCTACACCGGCAAAGACATTTCGTTAGTTGAACAACGTTTACAGAGTTGGTCATGGTGGAAAAAGCTCAAAACCGCATGGCTTGGCAAGCAATATAATGATCAAATTGATCAACTCAATAGCGCATTACCAACACTAGGCTCGATTGGTAAACAACAATTGCAATGTATTAACCAATATTTTGACACTGAACAAACCAGCATCATTATCTCAAATGCAACCCTCACAGTCGGTATGGGTTATAAAAGTCTTTATTTTATCGGGTGTTTAATGCGTGCCTTGCATCGCGTTGGTATGGCGGTGGAAAACGATGCGATTTGCGTCCCTTATGCCTTTAACCTGCGTCAGCCCAACGCACCGGTTCCAGTACTTGGTAATCACGTCAGTATCTTGTTTTCACAAGCCTCACATACCGTGATTAGTGATCGAAAAGCATTATTTATACATTTGCGCGAGCAATATGCACAAACCATTCGGCACGGCCTGGATTATTCATTCCTGCCATGGATGTGGGTGGGTCGCTGGATGTCACTGGACAAATACGGAACCGTTTTACGTCAACAGAAAAACGGCGGCGAGCGTGGCTCGGTATGGTTCTCGGATATTGGAGAAATGCGTTTTGCCAGTGAGTACTTGTTTGGCGCACGCATCAGCGGAGTTCGTCATTTGTGTTTGCTAACTTCGCCACCTTCATTTGCCGTGCTGTTTGGCCAATTTCAGGGCAAACTCAGTATTGCCTACAATTTTCTGCAACCCGATATTTCTTTGGATTGGGTAAACCAGGTCAATGCTGCACTTAAGCAGGAATTATTTACTGCAGAAAACCCGAAAACCAAATAAAATACACAATAGAGATAGACTTTTCGCACATAAAAATTTAGCATCTTGTGTGCGTGATAGTTGGTGGAGAGTAAGGCGGAAATCTTAGCTGTAGTCACTCTTTAGCAAGGTTTTCCAACGCAACTATCCGCACCAAATTTACACACAAACCGTGTGTGCACAAGATGCTGAATTTTCATGTGCGGAGAATATAAAGTCAATCTGCCAATACTAAAGTAAGGTATGGAAATTCAATAACTTTATCATTCCTAACGAAGATATACTTGCATGGTAGCAAATAACACCTGTCATGAATCTGCTGAGTGATCTCCGGAAACAATCCAATATCAACCCGAAAGCAATCGCTATGCGGGAGGATCACGACACATTAAGCTATCAACAGTTGGCGCTTAAAGTCGGTGCTGTAGCCCTTACAATACACAAAGCAGATATTCAGTCTGGAAGTCACATCGCACTGGCAATTGATCGAGGCATTGATGCTACCTGCGCATTACTCGGGATACTTTCTGCTGGTTGTTGTTATGTACCATTGGACATCAACAGTCCTGCTCAACGCCGACAGTTTATCATCAGCGATGCAGATGTTGCTGCGGTGATAGGTTTTGGAGAAAAACCAGATGACTACAATGCATTCTTGTGGTTGAATTATCAATCAATCACAGAACACGAATTTCAACCACCGACAAACAAACCAAAACAACTTGCAGCCATTCTCTATACTTCAGGCTCAACAGGATCGCCAAAAGGCGTTGCGCTAAGCCATCAAGCGATTCTTACATTTAGCAACTGGGCTAAGCAACTGATTGAACTTGACCACACTGATCGTATCGCCAGCCTAGCACCTTTTTACTTTGACTTGTCCACCTTCGATCTATTTGCCAGTTTATCAGTCGGTGCATGTATTGATTTTGTTCCCAAACAGTTAGCAATGGCTCCCAGTCAACTATCAACCTGGTTGTGCCAGCACCAGATTAGCGGTTTTTATACCGTGCCATCGGTACTTGGTTTTCTGGCATTAAAAGGCAACCTTACACAAATACAGTTACCGAAACTGCGTTTTGTAATGTTTGCCGGCGAAGTGTTTGCAACACCGTTACTCAGAACTCTCATCAAATACTTACCTGATACCAGGTTTTATAACTTCTTCGGACCAACTGAAACCAACGTTTGTGCATATTGGCAAGTGAACCCTGAATATTTACACGACGATACAGCGATTCCCATCGGCCATCCTGCATCTGGAAATGAATTAAAAATTATTGCAAATACTGGAGAGTTACTGGTTAAAGGCCCATCACTAACCAGTGGTTACTGGTCTGGCAAAGAACTGCATTCAGCTCTATCGAATGATGGCTGGTATGCAACAGGTGATCAAGTGACAATCAACGCTAACGGTGAATACTGTTTTCATGGTCGTTTAGACCAAATGCTGAAATGCTCAGGATTTCGTGTGGAACCTGCTGAAATCGAACACACTTTGCAGTCATTGCCTGGAGTCATTGCTTGCGCTGTCATCGGACTCCACGATGAGACAGCAGGACAACGTCTTGCAGTTGCGGTGGTATTAGCAGCAGAAACAACGCCTCAGCAATTGAGACAAGCATTACAACAGCAACTGCCAACATACATGATTCCAGCTCGCTGGAAAACCCTGTCAGCATTACCATTACTGGCAAACGGAAAAACAGACTATCGATCCATCAATACTCTGTTTGGATTATCTGAATGACGCAATCCGGCCCAGATTCTGCAATCACTCCACTTCAGCAACACATTGATGATTCAATACGTCTAAGTCGCTTGCAACAATGCGGCATTCAGGGGTTATTCAAGCACGCGCTCCCTAAAGATATTGGTGGAACCGACGATGGTTTTCTGCAGCTAATCGAGCATCATCAACGATTAGGTTATACAACACACGATCCCGGACTCATACTTGCCAGCAATGCACATCTCTGGGGTACAGTATTCCCACTCTGGAAACATGCGAGTAAAGATCAACGTCATCAATGGCTTCCAAAACTGATCTGCGGTGAATTGATTGGCGGACATGCAATCACTGAAGCGCTTGGAGGATCAGACCCTTCTAGCATGCGCTCGCAAGCAATCACCAATCAACAAGGTTATCTGCTCAATGCCGATAAATGTTATATCACCAATGCTCCTATTGCCGACTTGTTAATTGTCTATGTCCTGTTTAATCTAAAGCCTACAGCGTTTATTGTTTGCAAAAATGACTCTGGATTTAGTACCGAGTCAACCACCATCCATACCTGTCGTGGTGCCAGTATGGGCCACATCAACCTCAACAATTGTCAACTCGACCACTCAAGATTATTGGGTAAACCCGGCATGGGATTACAGCTCATTCAACAAGCGCTGGAATTGGAGCGTGCGTATATTTTTGCTGGAATCTCAGGTGTAATGAAATGGCAGCTAGAACAAGTTGTAGAATACAGCCGCCTGAGAAAATCAGGCAACGTGCATTTAGGTAAACATCAAGCCATTAGCCACACTATCGCCGATATGAAATTGCGCTTGGACACAATAGGATTGTGGTTAAATCACTGCGCGACACTGAGTAACAGACAGCAACGCATCACACTGGCAGCTGCTCAGACCAAACTCTACGCCAGTGAAGCATTTCTGCAATCCAGTCTCGATGCTGTTCATATCCATGGCGCTCAAGGTCTGGTACCAGACAGCGGTCTATCAGAACTGGTATCCGATGCAATGGCTGGACGCCTGTTCTCTGGCTCATCTGAAATCCAGAAAAACATTATTGCAGCACTGCTAGGAACAGGTGATGGGTTTAAAGGTCGCGCTGGATAACAGTATTATATGGTAAGGAACGCGAATAAAATAACTTGAACAATGATGGGACAGGATTTTTGTTCGTATTCAAGGCGTATAAGTACCTGAGCATAATTAATTTAATAGTTTACTGGTCTTTTTTCTCATCTTCGGCGTTGCAACAACAGTTACATAGCTCACTAGAGTTAAGTTGTTGTGCCTTGAAGATGAAAAAAAATCCTGCGCAAAATTGTTAAATTAATTATGCACAGGTACTTATTTTGTGCGGCTTCGCCATTCAGCAATTTGGGCGTAACCGAGTACTGCCATGATCGGAAACAAGCTGGCAAATGCAATCAATCCAAAGCCGTCTATTAACGGGCTTCTTCCTGGTACAGATGATGCCAGACCAAGACCCAGCGCAGCCACCAGAGGAACTGTAACGGTTGATGTGGTCACTCCACCTGAATCATAAGCCAGCCCAATAATCAGTTTGGGTGCGAATGCAGTTTGAATCAGCACCAACAGATAACCAGTGATAATATACATCCAAAGTTCAGTACCACTGACAATGCGATAAGTGCCTAGTGCTATACCAAATGATACACCCAATGCGACCGCCAATCTCAAGCCCAAGGCGTTAATGCCACCAGCAGAAATTTGTTCTGCCTTGGTTGCTACTGCGATTAGTGAAGGTTCTGCCAGTGTCGTTGCAAAACCAATTGCAGCTGCAAACAAATACACCCACAGATAACCTTGCCATTGATTGGCAGTATAACCAGTTGCTTGAATGATAAAATCAGGATTAGTCAACTGAGCCGCCATCACCTCACCAAGTGGAAACAATGCCATTTCTAAACCCTGAATAAACAGAGTAATTCCGAATAAAACAGCAAAAAAACCGACAATGACCCGTTGCGGATTTGGAACAGGCTTGCGCAGAACCAACAGTTGAAAGCCAATTAGAACTGCCATAATCGGCAGAATATCGCGGATGCTGTTTAATAGGGTTGCGCCTAGCTGTATTAAGACATCCATGCTAAATCAGAATTCCGTAGAGCATGACAAATATCATCGGAGTTAATGAAGCAAGAGCGATCAGTCCGAAACCATCCGTGACTGGATTACGACCTTGGATTGACGACGCCAGCCCTATTCCCAATGCAGTTACTAACGGGACGGTAATCGTCGATGTAGTGATGCCTCCAGAATCATAGGCAATACCGATAATTTCAGGAGGTGCAAACGCTGTCATGATGATAATGCCTAGGTAGCCGCCAATAATCAGATATTGCAGAGACCAGCCTTTGAGTATACGCAACACACCGATGATAATTGCAGTGCCAACCGAAACAGCAATGGTGAGGCGCAAACCTAATGCATAAGAGTCTTGTGCGGCTTGGGAGTTGGTGATTACGCCGCCTTCTGCAGCAATTGATGCTGCTTTTAACGATATCGCAAGCAAGGCAGGCTCTGCGATTGTTGTTCCAAAACCTAATGCGAATGCAAACGTCACCAGCCAAAATACACTGCCTTTTCGAGCAAACGCATAGGCCATATTATCGCCGATGGGGAACAGGGCAAGTTCAAGACCATACATAAACAAGGTCAATCCCAGCGTTACCAATATGATTCCGGTGATCAGATTGGCCAGATCCGGAAAAGGCTGCTTAATGATCAGTAACTGAAAAATACTGACAACAACCAGAATTGGAAGCAAATCGATAAAACTGCTGAACAGCTGTTTCAGGAATCCTGATTTAATACGAATCATTCAGGATATGCTATCACTATTTCAGTCAAACTTTTTCTGCAAGTCTATAACAATTTTCACCAGCGCCCAGGTTGAATACAGAATCACCGCATATAAACCCCACTCCAAGATAGAAACACGGGTGGGATCATCGTCAAAGATGAGCATAGACATCCCAGCTAGAAAGATGTTCAGAACATAAATAAAGATTTTAAGCATTATTAAGTTGATTGTTTGTGATGCACTTGTCTATATTACTGTTTGGTATATTGTTTCGATCATTCGTCCTCAGAAAGGCGAGAGGTACGCGATGATAACTAAAACAAGGACTTTCTTGATCGCTATTTTAGATATTAAGGAGTGAGGATTTAATAAGTTACCGAAGTATGGCACAGCATTTTGATTTCACAGGAGCACTCATAAAATGGGCGCATAGCAGGCTACGCAACTATTTTATTTTATGAGTGCTCCTGTGGGATCAAAAGGCAAGTCAAAATCGGGAAGTTATTAAATTCTCGCTCCTTAATGGTTGTGAGGAAGGAGTACAGAATAGCAAGTACAAAATAGTAGTACGATATATTCAACAATAGTAACAGATTCTAATCAACTAAGAGGAAGTGGTTATGCAATGGCAGGTTTATCTTTCTGGTGAAATTCATTCTGACTGGCGGGAGAAAATTACCGATGGAGTGCAACGTGAAGGCTTGGCTATCACTCTTTGCTCCGTCGTGACTGATCACCAGACCAGTGATGATTGTGGTGATCGATTACTAGGCGTTGAAAGTGAACCGTTTTGGAAGGATCACAAAGCAGCTAAAATTAACGCGATTCGCATCAAAACACTGATTCAGCAAGCTGATCTGGTGGTTGTTCGCTTTGGTGACAAATATCGACAATGGAATGCTGCATTTGATGCTGGTTATGCGCTTGCGCTGGGCAAGCCAATCATCACACTGCATGATGATGGATTAACCCATGCGCTTAAAGAAATCAATGCAGCAGCAATGGCATCAGCGCGAACCCCGGAACAAGTTGTTGCGATTCTTAAATACAGCTTGACTGGCAAGTGTTAATTTAGGTTCCTGATTTTTCCAATTCATCATAAAGCATCTCGTATTCTGCCGTCACTTTATGCTTGGGAGCAAAATGAATCAACGGCATGCATGCACTGTGAGATTCTCTGATGACCACGGAAGGTGAGATTGCAGTTTCCAGTAGCGGGTGACCTTCTTCATTCAATTCAGCAATAATTTGCTGTGGTAATCTGGCGCGTCCTTGATACTGATTTGCAATAATCCCGCCTATGCGTAGCGCTGAATTATGATCGATTCTTACTTCCTCAACAGCGGTAATCAGTGTGTACAGAGCATCGCGAGAGAACTGGTCGCAATCAAATGGAATCAAACAGGTTTCTGCAGCAATTAATGCGGATCGACTATAGAAATTGAGTGTCGGTGGGGTATCAATGTAGATTTCATCATATTGTGTCAGTTTTTCCAACACTTCACGCAGCTTGTAGATTTTATGGCGCGATTCAAGCCGACTCTGCAAACCATCCAGATCAGCGTGTGCTGGAATGACCGAAAGCTTTGGAAATGGCGTTTGATGAATCAGGCCATCGAATTCTTGTCCTCCTTTAGCGAATGGATTGATGCTCAGAGTGTCTTTAAAAAAACGTGCGATGGTTATATCAGGATCATCCAGTTTTGTGCCAAGCAGATAATGCCCTGAATTGCCTTGCTGATCAAGATCAATCACCAGGGTATTATTGCCTCTTGCTGCACTGATCGCTGCCAGATTACAAGTAATCGTGGTTTTCCCGACTCCACCTTTCTGATTAAAAAACACCTTGCGCATATGATAAATCTCCCTTCATTTATAATGTGACTAATATGAATATTCCACCCTGAACAAGTTGTTCTGCCACCAATTGCTCACCTTTACCAAAACAGATTGTGCCATATTTTCAAGTAATTTGGTTAATTAACAGCTTGTTTCAGAAAAACAGGTAACACCAATAGAGTGAATGAGACTGACTCAATTGCTTGATTGGAATATTTGCAGAGACACGCCAATACGCAATCCTAGGAGGCTGTTCGAGAATAGAAAGCCTACTGCGGAAAAGCGGATTTTGGCCCATTTTTCCGATTAAATTCGTTCAATACAGCAAGTATTCGTATCATTTAATCGAAACAATAGACTCAAAATTGCTTTCCCTCGCTACGGCTTCTATTCTCGGGCAGCCTCCTAGCCTACATTTCTCATCAACTGGGAGAAATGTAGGCTAAGGGTGCGACAATATGACACATTCACATTTACTATTGGCTTGCTATACTTATAAGCGACTGAGTTGAAGCGAAATTTTTTTTGCTTCATTGCACGCAAGTGCATTTCCTCCTTATTGATAGCAGGGTTTAAAACAAACCCTGCTTTTTTTTTCAATTTTTACCCCCCCCCATTATTGTTAGCTAATAAAGTGAGTTATATTAGCTACAAATAGTTACTGGCTAACACAATCCATATTTAGTATTCTCCTGTTGATTATTAAATCCACGGGAAACCTCACTAGTGCTCCGTCAATAACACATTGAAAGACTACTAGTTCAAATGCCATACAGTCAGGCAACTAGCCCGCATTTCTCACCAGCCTGATCAGTCATCGCTATTCGATTGAATCCACAAGAGCTTTTATTCGATCTGAAACACACTCTGTTAAAGTAAAGCTTTCCAACGCTGTTATCCGCGAAAAAATGCGCGAACTGGTTGCTAAAACTTCATGTCTGAAGCGTATTACTGATGTGTCCCGTTTTAATCCAATGAGTGAACTCTTCTGCTGGAATGGGATGACCGAAATAATGACCCTGATAGGAGATGCAACCATTGCTTTTTAGAAATTCAATTTGTCTTTGATTTTCTACACCTTCAGCGATTACACCAAGATCCATATGATGCGCCATTGAGATAATAGTCTCTACTATTGCAGCGTTGTTAGGGTTGGTATCAATATCCTGAATAAATGATCGATCAATTTTTAGTTCATCCAGTGGCAGCTGTCGGAGATAGGAGAGCGAGGAATATCCGATTCCAAAATCATCAATAGAAAAACTGAGGCCAGCATCTTTCAGACTGCTCATTTTATAAATAGTGTCCTCAACATTTTCAATGATCACGCCTTCCGTTATTTCCAGAACCAAGTAGTTCGGATCAGTACCAGTCTGTTCAATGATATGCAATACTTTTTCAACAAAATTCACTTGTCGAAACTGTCGCGAGCTGACATTGATCGATAATTGTGGCAGTCTGCCAACACAATTGTCTGTCCACTGTTTCATCTGCTGGCAGGCCGAGTACAGCACCCAGTCTCCGATATCGAAAATTAAACCGGTTTCTTCAGCGACAGGGATAAAGTTATCTGGCCGAACCACGCCATTTTCTGGATGATTCCAACGTAATAACGCTTCAGCGCCGATGATATGTGCCTGCTCATTCACTTGCACCTGATAATAAAGCTCAAATTCACTCTGGTTAATAGCCCGACGGAGGTTTTTCTCCAGCGTTAGGCGGGCATCGGCCGCAATTTGCATGCTGGGGGCATAAAAAGAAATGGTATTTCGGCCATCACTTTTTGACTTGTACATAGCCGAATCAGCTTGTTTCAGCACAACATCAGCGGTTTGTCCGGGTTCCGGGAACAGAGTAATTCCAATACTGGGACTGATCGTATATTCGTGACCATCCAGATTGAAGGGCGTAGACAGTGTCTCACGAACTTTTTGTGCCACCTTATATGCTTGTTTTGCAGACAAATCACTGTTCTTGTCGAGTTTTGGTAATAGGACAATAAATTCATCACCTCCTAATCGGGCGACTGTATCTTCGGCGCGTGACTGCAAGCTGAGACGTTTCGCGACTTGTTGTAGCAAGATATCGCCAATCGAATGTCCGAGAGCGTCATTAATAGTTTTAAAATGATCAAGATCCAGAAATAACAATGCTCCATAATTGCCATGTCGTGTGGCCAGAGTCAAGTCCTGCTGTAATCGGTCAAGGAAGAGACGTCGGTTTGGCAAATTGGTTAACGGGTCATAAAAAGCCAACCGCTCAATTTGCTCTTCCGCTTCTTTGCGTTCATTAATACTGATACCCGTTCCCCGCAGGCCAATAACATTTTCATCGTCATCCAGCATCACAGTACCTCTGACTTCTTCCCAAAGAATGTGGCCGTCGGCGGCTATGTTACGGTGAGTTAATTCAAAGGTGCCTTTCGTATCAATTGCTTTCTGGACGATGCGACGTGTGGTTTCAATGTCTTCTTCAGGCATGAATTCGAATGGTCTACGTCCCAAAAGTATCTCTGGACTATTCCCCTTAACCGCCAGAGCCTGCCCAGTAATATAGGTATAGATACAATCTGGTGTGACTTCCCAAATATAAGCGCCGGTTGCCTCGTTAATATGTTTGAAACGTGCTTCGCTAGTCTGAAGTGCTTCTTCATCTTCCAATCGCTGAAATTCAGCGCCACAGCGGGCTGCAAACAATTGAACAAGAGCCAGCTTGGTTTCCGCATGCTCCATGGGCTTTGTATCCATGATTGCGATTAATCCAAGCAGGGTTCCCTGAGCATTCTGGATGGATACTCCGGCATAACATTCAATAGCCATGTCGTTAAGCATCTCGTCATCCGGGAATGCATATTGAACATTTGCGGGATAAACGCAAACGCCTTGAGTAATTACTTTTTCACAAGGTGTGAATTTTATGCAATAGTCGAAATTATCGACTAGCTGGCCGAATGCAAACAGTTTGATTAGTTTGATTTTATCAGGATCTTGTTTGTCCAGTAACCCAATAAAAGCATAACGACAGTCTAATGTTCGGGCAAGGTGGATACACAGAGATTCGAAAAAATCCTTGCCAGTACTGCCAGCAACACCTTTAACAACATATTGCAGTGCAGTCTTGGTAATATTGTGCACGGAAATGTCCAGTATGATTGCGACAAAAGCCGGTATACCTTGATAGTGCTGAAGTTGCAAGTGAACCTCGACAGGATAGAGACTGCCATCTTTGCGTTGATGTACTGTTTCAAATACAACAACTTCATGCTGACTTTGCCGCAGCGGTTCCACCAGTTTAGCAAACCGTTCAGGAGAATATTCAGGCTTGATATCCAGTGGTGTCAACGCTTGCATCTCCTCCAATGAATAGTCAATATTTTTTAATGCACCTTCATTAACATGAATGAATTTGAGGGATTCGGCATCGAAAATGTAAATTTCATTGAGAGAGCGTTCGAGGACGTGTCCCAGGTTTTCCGCCTGTTCTGCTATACGTTTTCTTTCAGTAATATCGAAATAGGTGCCAACAACACCGATGATTGTGTCATTATCGTCTGTCAGTGGTATTTTGCTGGTTTCGACCCAGATCTCTTTGCCATTGGCTCTCTTCTGTGGCTCTTCGTAATGCAATTTGGGCTTATTTGATTCGATGACTTTCTGGTCATCGGCGCGGTAACGTTCAGCCTGATCCTCCCCCCAGACAAGCTCGGAATCCAGTTTTCCGATGATATCGTCAACAGAATCCAGCCCAGCATCATTTGCAAATAAATGATTACATCCAAGATAGCGTCCATTAAGATCCTTCCAGAAAATACGTGTTGGAACCGAATTCAATACGTTTTGTAACATACGAATCGTTACCTCGCATTGATTACTGAGATTCGTTCCAGCACTATGATTTTCAGGAGACATTGATCTCTTCACGACCATCCCTTTCTGTACTTAATGTCGGTTAAGGCGCATAGCCAGCCAGCATTTATCACAATATCCTCATACCTCTTTGAATCCACAATAAATTTTATTCAGTCAAAATACTCTCTGTTATGCCACTCCCTGATAAAATTTATTACACTCTGGTCTTATGAGGTTCTCGTGAGAATGGTGGCGAATACATTTCAATCAGCGCAAGTTTGAGTATTAATCTGATAAATGGTCATTTGCGTTGTTGCTCTCGTTTGGGTTAGCCTGTTAGTACTGCGCGCGCGCCTAGCAGCTAACCACTTCTCAACTCTCTATACCACCAACATAACCTTGAAGGAGCACTAGTAGTCTTTCAATGTGATATTGCCGTGTATAGAAAGTCGATAAATGGTCATCTGCGTTGTTGCACTCGTTTGGATTAGCCTGCTAGTCCTGCTCTCGTGCGTCTAGCAGCTAACCACTTCTCAACTCCCTATACACGGCAATATCACATTGAA
>JAZGEP010000237.1:0-4395 GCA_036478815.1 Methylococcales bacterium | reverse complement strand
TTCTGGATTGCACCATCTATTCTTTCTGCTGATTTCGCCCGCTTGGGAGAGGAAGTGAATGCCTCTCTTACTGCTGGCGCTGATGTGGTTCATTTTGATGTAATGGATAATCATTATGTCCCCAATTTGACCATTGGACCATTGGTTTGTGATGCTTTACGCAAACATGGCATCACCGCACCAATTGATGTGCACTTAATGGTTGAGCCGGTTGATCGCATCATCCCTGATTTTGCCAAAGCCGGTGCCAGTTATATTACTTTCCATCCTGAAGCCACCAAGCATATTGATCGCAGTTTGCAACTGGTCAAAGATGAAGGTTGTAAATGCGGGTTAGTATTCAATCCGGCAACATCGCTGGATTATCTTGAATACGCAATGGATAAGGTTGACATGATCTTGTTGATGTCGGTTAACCCCGGTTTTGGAGGTCAATCTTTCATTCCTTACATACTGGATAAAATCAAGCAAGTACGCAAAATGATTGATGACAGCGGTCGCAATATCCGCCTGGAAGTCGATGGTGGCGTTAAAGCTGATAATATTGGAGCCTGCGCAGCTGCCGGAGCCGATACATTTGTGGCGGGTTCTGCCATTTTTGGAGCACCCGATTACAAGACTGTGATCGATCAAATGCGTAGTGAGCTGGCGAAAACCCGCTAGTTAATGACGATTGACAAGGCAGGATTTTTGTTCGCATTCAAAGCGTAGAATCTTAGCTCTAGGCGGCTGTCCGAGAATAGAAGCCGTAGCGAGGGAAAGCGGTTTTGAGTCCATTGTTTCGATTAAATGAGGCGAATACTTGTGGTATTGAACGCATTTAATCGGAAAAATGGGCCAAAATCCGCTTTTCCGCAGTAGGCTCTCTATTCTCGGACAGCCTCCTAGCTGGCTTCGCAACTGTTTTTACAGCGCGGAAGACGGACAAAAAGACAAGTCAAGATACGGAATTATTAAATTCTTACTCCTAAGAACCTGGAAATCAATAACTCACCGTTATTGATTTCCAGATCCTTACGCGTTATCTACATTACGCTTAATTGCATCACAAAACAATTTATCAACCCGATCCTGCTCTAACATTGCAAACAGTGACCCTAATCTTGGTCCCTGATTTTTTTCCAGCAAACTTTGGTAAAGAAACTTGAACCAGTCTCTCTGGTTTAAGTCGTGGCGTTTGGCAATCGAAAATACTGTACTTTGTAGTTGTTCGGCTGATGCATCTCCCTGTTGATACAGTGCGTTCAATTCCTCATGCAGTTCGAGTAGCCGTGGAAATAAACTAACATCATCAGGGCTGGCTTTTGCAATAATTCCAGCGGCTTCCATATCTTTGGTATAAGCCATCACGTGAGTGCATAAACGCCGAAACAAATCTTCATTACCTGCAATGCCTGCGTCATATTTTTTGGCATAGTCGTAGAGCAAATCGGCATCGCCATCATGCAGATTCTCAGCAACATTGACCAGTAATGAATAGCTGACATCAGAAGGTTGCAACTCCGAAATTTTATGCTCGCTAATCTGGTTGATAAACCACAGCGCAGAAGTCGGTTGAGTCTGGTCTTCTGTACGCAATGCTTTCAGGTAATTGTCGACTAGTGTTGGCAAAATAGACAACCCCATTTTGCGCGCCTTATTTGGGTCTTCCAATAGGAATAACAAAAGTGCTTCTACTGGAGCGTAGGCTTGCCATTGTTCCATGGAAACGCCGTTACCAATTTTTTTGGAGATTTTTGCACCATTTTCATCCAGAAATAGTTCGTACTTGTAATTAATCGGCGATTTAGTCTCAAGAATGGAACAGATTTTTGAACTGAGCTTGGCTGAATCAATTAAATCCTTGCCGTGCATTTCGTAATCAACGCCAAATACATGCCAGCGCAATGCCCAGTCTACCTTCCAACCGACTTTAGCTTTACCGTCTAAAATTGTTGTGCGACCTTGATGACCACAAGAGCGAACCTCTTCATCGTTTTTATCGCAAACATAACTCACTTCATAGTCATCGAGATGCGCTTGCGTTACCGTTGTTGTATTGATTTTTCCGCACTGTTCACAAACCGGGAAAAAAGGACTCCACGCATCGCGTTTGTCTGGTGAAATGGTGTTAATAAACAGGTTACGAATTTGCTCATAATGATCCATGATGTGTTTTAACCCATCATTAAACACACCATTTTTATAGCAATCGGTGGATGAGCGAAATTCGTATTCAAAACCATAATGGTCAAGAAAATGGCGCAGGCGGCTATTCATATTGGCTGAATAGCTTTCTGCTTCTGCATAGGGGTCAGGTATCGCTGATAGTGATGCACCAAGATGTGGAGCTAATAACTGATGATTGGGGACGTTCTCTGGAATGTTGCGCATTCCATCCATGTCATCAGAGAACGCAATGAGCTTGATCGGTTTGTCTGGATTAGCATGTTTAAATGCATTCATTACAAATGTGGTTCTAGCCACTTCGGCAAATGTCCCTATATGCGGCAACCCTGAGGGACCGTAGCCAGTCTCAAACAGAATGTCACTTTGTTTGTTACGCGTGCGATTTGCGATGCGTTTGGCTTCCTGATGTGGCCAGTTGTACTTTGCCATGGGTTTATTTGCTCCGTTGCGTAGGACTTGAAATGTTTGACTTTACAGTGAATTGTTGCATAAAAAGCCGTAGTCACCAATGCGTTTTCTTGACACAAACAATTAAACGCTGTCTATCAACAATAGTTCTGATGATGATATTGTGATTTGATATACTGAACTATTCAACAAGCTGAAATCAAATAACATACTCAATTGGCACTAGGAGGCTGTCCGAGAATAGAAGCCGTAGCGAGAGAAAGCAGTTTTGAGGCCATTTTTTCGATTACATGAGGCGAATACTTGCTGTATTGAACGAATTTAATCGGAAAAATGGGCCAAAATTCGCTTTCCGCAGTAGGCTCTCTATTCAAACATGAGACTGATGAGGCTGTTGAATTCAGGGATCATCAACATTCAGCAATGCTTCTGCATTGCTGAATGTTAACGGCAGAACAAGCCACAACTTGCTTTAGCCCTTGTGTCAGAAATAGAAATCACCAGGAGTCATTTAGAATGGATGGTCTGTTAGCAACAGGAATACAGCTAATGCTGGTTGGCATGGGAGTGGTTTTTTCTTTTCTTGTGTTACTCGTTTTTACAATTAAAGGTGTCACCATGCTATTGGATAGATTTGCACCTGAACAAGTAGTGCTTACCCCTACGCCACATCATCCCGTTATCTCCAACGATACGACAGAAGTCACTGCTGCAATTAGCATTGCTGTGCATCAATATCGAAAACAGCGACACCCAAAAATCAAACATTAAGTACCTGATCATAATTAATTTAACTATTTTGCGCAGGATTTTTTTCAGCTTCAAGGCGCATAGTGAGCTATGCAACTATTTATGCAACGCCGAAGATGAGAAAAAAGACAAGCAAAATGTTAAATTAATTATGATCAGGTACTTAGGAGCGAGAATTCAATAATATCCGAATCTTGAGGCAGGATTTTTGTTCGTATTCAAGGCGTAGAACAGGCGCATAGCCTAGCTACGCAACTGTTTCTACAACGCGGAAGACGGATAAAAAGACAAGTCAAGATTCGGATATTATTGAATCCTCGCTCCTTAACTTCTTTCTAAATCAAACCAGGCTATAAATAACAATGGTGAATAGTATGGCAAAGCCTCTTGGCATCACTGATGTGGTCCTGCGTGATGGGCACCAATCCTTACTGGCAACTCGCTTGCGACTTGAGGATATGCTGCCAATTTGCGGTAAACTCGATCAGGTCGGATATTGGTCTCTGGAAACCTGGGGCGGCGCCACTTTTGATGCCTGCATCCGCTATCTTGGTGAAGACCCTTGGGAGCGACTTCGCGTATTCAAAAAAGCCATGCCTAACACACCACAGCAAATGCTGTTGCGTGGTCAAAATCTACTTGGATATCGACATTATGCGGATGATGTGCTGGATGCTTTTGTGGAGCGTGCAGCAACGAATGGCATTGATGTATTCAGAATTTTTGATGCCCTGAATGATGCTCGCAATATGCAACATGCAATCAAATCTGTGATTAGCGTTGACAAACATGCACAAGGAACATTGTCGTATACGGTCAGCCCGGTTCACACCATGGATATGTGGATTGATTTGGCTCGGGAGCTGGAAGATTTAGGTGCACATTCAGTATGCATCAAGGATATGGCAGGCTTGCTGCGACCTTATGTTGCCGAAGAATTGGTCAGTCGTTTAAAAGAGGCGTTGTCGATCCCGATTCACATGCAATGTCATGCCACCACAGGACTCAGCACCACAGCGATTCTAAAAGCAGTTGAAGCCGGAATTGACAATGTTGACACATCGATTT
>JAZGEP010000236.1:0-12838 GCA_036478815.1 Methylococcales bacterium | reverse complement strand
AGGATTTAATAACATCCGAATTTTGACTTGTCTTTTTGTCCGTCTTCCGCGTTGTAGAAACAGTTGCGTAGTGTTGTATTGAACGAATTTAATCGGAAAAATGGGCCAAAATCCGCTTTTCCGCAGTAGGCTTCTATCCTCGGACAGTCTCCTAGTGCTGTTGTGGAGTCAAAAGATCAATCAAGATTCAGATGTTCTTAACATCCTTGTCTCTAAACAGCTTCTAAAAAATTGTCGCACTGGTATACTTCAGCAGGATTCGTCTACACATCGATTGCAATCAATAAAAACATCACTTCATTATAAAAGCGCAAGCATGATTAATAAACACAGTACATTGTTCTTCACCATCAGTTTTGGAATAACACTCTTTCTGAGCGCATTATTGTTATTTTCAGTGCAACCTATGTTCGGAAAACTGTTACTGCCATTGCTCGGTGGAACACCAGCGGTATGGAATACCTGCATGGTATTTTATCAATCACTGCTGTTTTTCGGCTATCTGTATGCTCATTATTCATCAACCAAGCTGAAATTTACACATCAAGCACTACTGCATTTAGGCATATTCGCACTCAGTCTCGCTGTTTTACCGGTTGGTCTATCTGCAGAGACTGCACCATCATCTGACACTAATCCTGTATTTTGGCTGCTAAGTACACTCATCATTGCTATTGGACTGCCTTTCTTTCTGGTTTCAACCACAGCACCGTTGTTGCAAAAATGGTTTTCTGAACTCGGCCACAGTGGTAGTGAAGACCCTTACTTTCTGTATGCAGCAAGCAATGCCGGTAGCTTGCTTGCATTACTCAGTTATCCATTTGTGATAGAGCCGATTTTCGGATTAACACAACAAACTTTGTATTGGAGTGTTGGTTTTGCAGCATTTGGAATCAGTTTGTGTTTTTGTACTTACTTATACTGGAACTCTCATGTTGAGTCTGACAATGACAAGACTGAAACTTTAAAAAAATTGGAAGAAACCCATACGGAAACAGAAACTGCTTTGCAATGGTCAACGATATTCCATTGGTTGGCTTTAGCATTTGTACCATCCAGTTTGTTGTTGGGCGTTACCAATTACATCAGTACCGATATCGCTGCTGTACCTTTACTGTGGATTTTACCGCTGTCACTGTATTTACTCAGTTTTGTCATTGTTTTTTCCAAGCAGGGAGATCGAATTCATCCGTTGATGGTCGCAATCCAGCCGATTGTAATACTACCACTCATCGCTTTTTCATTTATTAACCCAGCGGCCATTCCCTATTGGCTGAATTTAATCTTTAATTTATTGGCTTTTTTTGCAGCCGCAATGGTTTGCCATGGTCAATTGGCAATCAAAAGACCTGCAATCACTCACCTCACTCAGTATTACCTGATTATGTCTTTCGGTGGTATGTTAGGTGGATTATTTATTACTTTTGTTGCACCGGCTATTTTTAATTCAGTCATCGAATATCCATTGATGATTGTTGCTGCATTGCTATTGCGCCCATCTTTGACCAAAGTGGACAACAAACTCACTCTGTTTGGAAACGATTTTCCTGGCTGGACACGCTGGGTCGTTGATGCAGCGTTACCGCTAGTAATGCTACTCACAGGAATACTGATTTACTTTTCAGAAATATCCATTGGTCGTAATATTGATGTGATTGGGGTAATACTATTGGTGTTGGCTGGTCTCAGCTATGCGCTTAGACACAGGCCTATCCATTATGGTTTGTTTGTTGGGTCATTATTGGTATTGGCAATGGGATTACATGTTGCGTTATCCAATGTCATCTACCGCGAACGTACTTTCTTCGGGGTACTTAGTGTCCACAATGCTATTCTTCCTGAACAAACAGCAACGGGACGCATTCCAAGACGATTTCGGGAATTATGGCATGGTACAACCAAACATGGAGCACAGCATCTTGACGCCAGTCTGAAATGCGAACCGCTTAATTATTACAGCCGCCCCGGACCGATTGGCCAGTTTTTTAAAGCATTCGATCAACAAAGTGACAATTGGAATATCGGTGTAATCGGTTTGGGCGCTGGAACCATGGCCGCTTATGCAAAACCCAATCAGCACTGGCGTTTTTTTGAAATTGACCCAGAAGTCAACCGTATCGCATCAGATACAAACTATTTTACCTACCTCAGTGACTGTCATTCCAGCGACGTTAAACTGGAAGCTGGTGATGGTCGTTTGCTACTCAAAGCCATTCCTGATCACAGTCTCAACCTACTGGTATTGGATGCATTCAGTTCCGATGCCATTCCAACCCATTTATTAACTCGCGAAGCGCTGGCCTTGTATCAACAGAAATTAACCACAAATGGTTATCTTGCATTCCACATCACTAACCGCCATCTTGATTTGCAACTGATATTATCTAGCCTGGCTTGGGATATGAAATATTCATTGCTTGCACAACAGTTTTACCCTGTTGAAGACAAGCCGCAACTGACACGAGCAGATTGGGTAGTTATGGCGCGCAATGATATGCTCTTAAAACCATTGAAACAAAACACCACAGGAAACTGGAAAACTCTACCGCTGGATTTACATTTGAAGTTATGGACAGATGATTTTACCAATGTTTTCAGTGTTTGGAAGGAAAGCGAACGATTGAGGGTGGGTAAATAATAAGGAGTGAGGATTTAATAAGTTACCGAAGTTTGGCGTAGCATTTTGATTTCACAGGAGTACTCATAAAATGGGCGCATAGCAGGCTACGCAACTATTTTATGAGTACTTCTGTGAAATCAAAAGGCAAGTCAAAATCGGGAAGTTATTAAATCCTTACTCCTAAGTAGATTCCCTGTTGATTGAGTTAACTATTTCGACACATGAAAATTTAGCATCTTGTTTGCACGCAGGTTGTGTCTAGATTTGGTGCGGATGGTTTCGTTGGAAAACCTTACGTAGAGTGACTTCAGTTAGGAGCGAGGATTTAATAACTACTGGAAGTTAGACGTAGAATTTTGATTTCACCGGAGTGCTAATAAAATAAGCGCACACTTCTGTGGAGCCAAAAGGCAAGTCAGAATTTGGAGGTTATTGAACCCTCGCTCCTTAAGATTTCCCACCCCGCTCTTCACAAAATATCACGCACACAAAATGCTAAATTTTCATGTGCGAAGACAATAATATGTTCTGTGACAGAATAAATCCCCCGCCAATTGTTACAGCCAGTGATTTCGGGATGTTTTTCATTACATCCATTAAAGCTATGCTTGGTTAATCTTCCATTACGCTATTTGTCGGAAATATCGCAGGGGTCAGAAAATCTGAGCTTGACTCCAGTGTTTGAAAATCTCCTCAGCTTCATTCGAAAACGATGACCCTGACTCAGTGTTGACAACTGATGCCTTCAGTCTAGATTTAATTCTTTTATATCCACTTTGAGTCAATAATAGCTGAAAGTGGGTATATTCCACATTGGTTATGCTATAAAAAATAAACTGAGACATGTCGTTGGTTTCGGTAATGCCTATATATTGTGTTTTGGGCTAAAACTCGGCATCTGATTCTAACAGTTGGTTTGTAATGGTAACACTTAGCTCGCACTTTTCACCAGCCAGACAATACCTCGGCAGCTATTTGAATCATAAGAGTTTTTATTCAGTCAGAAATACACTGTTATTCCCCCCTCCCATATAATCCCTTGTGTATCCTAAAAGCTTAGTGATCATCTTACCAACTAGTGAGAAATTCTCGCTCCTTATCAGTCTTGAATGCAGGTGCGTTCAACACAGTTGACTAGTACAGAAAACCGCAAGTTCGACTAATAATGTGACGGTCTATATTTACGATCGCTGTCTAGAACAAGCTTGACGAAGCCTGCTATGCCTACGCTTGTCCGCCTTGCTCTCGAAAATATATTCACGCCACATTATTAGTCGAACTTACGGGTTGCTGTACTAGCATGATTTAAATCAGTCAACAATAGAATTTGCCGCACGATACTGAAGCTCGATAGTTATATAGAAATGTAAATTAATCCTTATATCTTGTAGTCATTAGAGTTAACGGCATATCTAAAAAAATAAATTTTCCAAAAATAATACTTGCGGTATTTTCGTTGTTTTTTGATAGAGTTCACAATTTTTTTGTGAAGTCAATAGAAAATTCTGAAATTGGACTAACCTTTGTGATGTATTCAACAATAAAGGTATTTAACACATGATTTACTTTGGTACTCATAGAAATCGATTAATTCTTTTTCTTATTTTTCTTACATTTTTATCCGGAGGTGTTCAAGCGCAGGCAAATGCACAATCAGTTCCGGTCAACACGTTATCTGGTGGCATATGGCTTGATTTCGATCTTGAGGCTGAACAAACTATTGATAGTGTTTCAATTGCCTGGAGTCAAGCCAATCGGAAATCAGTGGATTTTAATCTTCAAATGTCTCTTGATAACACTCGCTGGACTACGGTCTATTCCGGTGTCAGTTCAAGTACAAAGTTAGAGCAGTACAACTTGTCCTCTACGCAAGCAAGGTTTATGCGTATACAGATCAATGATCTTACTCAAAATTATAAGACTTTGATCTCAGATTTGAGATTGAATGAGCATCTTAATATTACTCCTGCTGTTGAAGAATCTACAGTTTCTCCGGTAACTCGCAATTCAAATCTGTTGCCTGTTCGCAATACTGAAAACATGATCGAAATTGGCTTTGAACAGCCTGATTTGCTTGGTAATGGACTAATAAAATCTGGTAATGCACCGACAGTGGTGAGTAATCAATCACCTGTTTTTGAGGGAAAACAATCATTGCGTGTCTTTCTCGATAAGCATAAAAGCGCAGTATCAAACCGTACCGAATTTCTTCTGAGAGCAAATAAATACGGCAAACAATTCACTGAATTTGAATATGGCAAGGACTATTGGATTGGTTTTGCAATCTATCTTGATGATAATTATCAAATGCCAGAATACGGCGATACTGTTTTTCAGATGAACAGCAGGCCTGATAAGCATTTGGGTGAGGTAAATAGAGCTGCAAACATCACAATGTCGATCACTGGTAACAAAGAAAATCGTAAACATGGAGTCAAGGAATCACATTGGGCGATATCTGTTAATGGAGACGATCGACGAATTTTGCCAAAAACGGGAGTCAAGTATCGCACATCAGAGCATGATGTTCTGACACCGGCAGCAGGAGATACAGGACGTTGGGTAAGTTGGGTCATTCATTTCAAACATACCTATAATGCTGATGGATTTATGGACATATGGAAAGATGGACTCCAGGTGTACAGCAAAAATGGATTACGCACTTCGTACAATGATGATCGAGGTCCTTATGTCAGAATGGGTAGCAATAAATGGAGTTGGAAGACTGATAAATATGTCGCTATCAACCCAGCAAGACGACTGAGCTATATTGACGCACTACGAATTGCACAGGGTGCGGATCGCTATAATGATGTTGCTCCAGTTAGAGCGGATGCAAATCCTGATGTCAATAGACCAGCTGTGGTCGCAAAGCCAGCAGTGGTTGCAAAACCAGCAGTGGTTGCAAAACCAGCAGTGGTTGCAAAACCAGCAAACAGTTCATTTCGGAATACTCGTAATTTACTCGAGTTTGGCTTTGAGCTACCTAACTTAACTAGTTATGGGCTAGCTGCCTCAGGCAATACAGCGAAAGTAGCTGGTAAAAATGCACCTGTTTTTGAAGGAAAGCAATCACTCAGTATTTTGATTGATAAAAACAAAAGTCCAGTATCGTACAGAACAGAATTAGTCATTGGACAAGCTAAGCATGAGAAAAAGTGGACTGACTTAGAAAATGGTAAGGAATACTGGTATGGCTTTGCAGTCTATCTAGAGGATTGGAAAACTCCGAAATTGAACGATATTATTTTTCAAATGCACTCTAGACCTGATAAAACTGATGCCAAATATAGAAATCCATCCATAACTTTGTCGATAACTGGTGATCTGGATAATCGTAGATTAGGAGTGAGTGAATCACACTGGGCCATAGGCGTTAGTGGTGATGGAAGAGATCCCCTGCTTGACAAAAACTATCAATCACACCATGGAGCTGCACTTGCGCCAGTAAAAGGCGATACAGGTCGCTGGGTAAGATGGGTCATTCATACCAAAAATACTTATAAAACCGATGGTTTCGTGGAAGTATGGAAAGATGGAGTTAAGGTGTATAACAAGAGAGGGATCCGCACGTCTTATAATGATATTCGAGGAAGCTATATGAAGATCGGTAGTTACAAGTGGAGTTGGAAACCTAAACATAGCTATCCAACCACTAACCCAGCAAGACGTCAAAGTTATCTTGATTCATTGCGAGTTGCGATCGGTCCGAATCGATATAACGATGTAGCACCATAGCTGAGTGTTGTTAGGCTAAGCAGTCATACAGACCGCTTATAGTCGATGTTAAACCGGTTTTTCCACGAGAAGCTAAAGATTTATTAGGCATTTTCCTGTGGAACAGTCGGTTTGATATAAGACGTAATGAAACGAACGAGCGCCTGGTAGGTGAATGGATCGATAGTTTTTTGACAAAAAACTATCGAAACTTTCATGTCCAAGGCGTTTTTTTCGTATTAGTTATATGGAGTTTTTGAGACAGAAGCTAATGTAGTCTACCTGCTTCATCATCAACGCAGCATTGGAAAAATGTTGTGTCAAAACGTAATCGATCGATCATATCTCTGAGATACTAAAAAAAGCGGTAACTGTTTCGGAATCGACAGGTCGTACAAACAATGCAAATGAACGACTCCCTTGCTTAAAACGTGTTTATTGATGGGGCGCTTCAGGCATCTCCTCACACACGTTTCGCAAGTTTTTCAGTTTCTTTTGATGATGCGCTAAAATAGAGACCGTTCTTTATATTAGACCCTTCACGGATTAGATAAACCGCATCGACCAAACAATCGAGTGTATCCACACCTGCCGTCTATAAGCTCGAGCGTCTTCTGTATAACTGTCACACAATCCGTTGGCTTTGCGAATCAAATGTGCCCAACAAAACCCTCTGATACAGCGATGGATAGAGAAACGCCTGAACTGCCTGCTGGACTGTTTTTTCTGATGCTGAAATTCGGACTCTGTACGCCTACGCAAAAAAAAAGATTAAATCCACCAGTGTGATTGGGTGAAGCGGTACAATTAGTCGCAAGGCTTGGTGGCATCTTGGTCGCAAAAAGCCCCGCCTTCTGGATATCAGGTCATGTAGCGAAGGTATGCAGCCTTCGCTGTTGTGTGCTGGTTTCTTGCTGCTGGATTTGTTGAATTGTGCGTGATGATTTGTGGGTAGTAGGCAGTCTATTGTGAAAAAGCTGGGTTTGGCCAGCTTTTTCTTTCATTTTCGTTAAATAGTCCACGATTCGTCTCAAGTTTTCAAAAAATTGGCCTGATATTAACATTTTTTCACAACAGATTATTTTTAACCAAGCAGCATCTTAATCCCCGCTCCTTAGCCGAAATCAGGAATCGTACAAATGACTCAAACTGGAATCCATTGAGATCTGAGAATACTGGCAGCCAATTGATGACTTGGAAAGAACGGCAGAACAGTTGACAGGAACTTGCAACAAATAATTTGAGCAACTGGCTGGTTTTTTGTCCGTCTTCTGCATTGACGGTAACAGTTACATAATTTGGCTACGTTGAGGATTTTAGAATTGAAAACCGACCAAAGAAAACCTGAAGATGTGATGCGATATGTTCAGGTTATTTCATCACATTCCTTGGTTGTTCAAATAACCTTTTTTAAAAGAAAATATTACAGCTAAGTGTCTTGATAACAGTAAAAACAAGAGATGATGACGAATTGCATTGATGTTTGATCGCGTTCTAGGATTGGAGAATTCTTCTTCAATAAGGTAAATTGGTAGCAATTAAATTATTTGAGAAACATTTTTAGTATGAATACAAACCAAAAACAGGACAATGCCAGTCAACTAATAAAAAAGCCGAAAGTTGATAAGAAACGTTATTTGCTAACAGATAAGCAGTCAGGTATAGAGCATGAGCTGGATTTTCTGCATGGTACTGTTGGGCCGGGAGCGTTGGATTTCCGTAATTTTTATGGGCGTTCTAAAATGTTTGTCTATGATCCAGGATTTACCTCGACCGCATCGTGTAGTTCGGAAATTACCTTTATCGATGGTGATAATGGTGTGCTTTTACATCGAGGTTATTCGATTGAAGACTTGGCGATACATGGTGATTACATCGATACCTGTTATTTATTGCTCTACGGTGAATTGCCATCAGAGCGCGACAAAGAACAGTTCGCATATGAAATTTGTCATCACACGATGTTGCATGATCAGTTAATGACTTTTTTCCAGGGTTTTTTGCGTGGCGCACATCCAATGGCAATTATGGTTGGTGTAGTCGGTGCGCTATCAGCGTTTTATCATGATACAACTGACATTACCGATCCTCAGCAGTGCATGGCGGCAGCACATCGGTTAATTGCAAAAATGCCGACCATCGGCGCGTATGCATATAAATATTCTTTGGGTCAGCAATTCATGTTTCCACAGAATCACTTGAATTTTGCCGAAAACTTACTGTATATGATGTTTGCTGTTCCAACGGAAGAATATACCCCGAATCCAGTGCTTGCTAAAGCTATGGATCGTATCTTGATTCTACATGCTGACCATGAACAAAATGCATCAACATCAACCGTTCGACTGGCCGGTTCTTCAGGCGCTAATCCATTTGCTTGTATTGCGGCAGGAATTGCATCGTTATGGGGGCCAGCACATGGCGGAGCAAATGAAGCTGTAGTCAGTATGCTTGAAGAAATTGGTGATGTTAGTCGTATACCGGAATTTATTGACCGCGCACGTGATCGGGATGATCCGTTTCGATTAATGGGGTTTGGTCATCGGGTTTATAAAAATTATGATCCACGCGCCAAAGTGATGCGTGATAGCTGTCATGAGGTATTGGAAGAACTGGGTATTCATGATGACCCATTATTAGCCATTGCACTTGAGCTGGAGCGCATTGCCATGGAAGATGAATATTTTATCAGCAAAAAGCTCTATCCCAACGTGGATTTCTATTCTGGCATTATCCTCAAAGCGATAGGGTTTCCTACCAATATGTTCACAGTGCTTTTCGCGATAGGTCGCACAGTGGGTTGGGTTGCGCATTGGAAAGAAATGATTTGTGAGCCAACCATTAAAATTGGACGCCCAAGACAACTTTTTGTGGGCCGTGAACCACGTGAATTTCAGCCGATGAGCGCCAGAGATCAATCAGAATACAAAAAAACAGACTGGAAATGGTTCTGGTCTCAATAGTCAAGCTGTTCCATGAATTCACTACAACTATTTTTATACTCTACACTCCACTGATGAAACGTCACTAAGGAGCGAGGATTTAATAAAATACGAAAGTTTGACGCAGGATTTTTGTTCATCTTCAAGGCGTAAAAATAGGCGCATAGCAAGCTACGCAACTGTTTCTACAACGCGGAAGACGGACAAAAAGACAAGTCAAAATTCGGAAGTTATTAAATCCTCACTCCTAAGTGTATTTTACGCACTAATTACCTTATTTGATCAATCGAAAAATTTATTTCCCATCATGCTCTTGATGGCAAGAAAAGCAAGTTATAAACTGAATAAAAGTTATAGTGAGGATATTATTCTGCATCAAAATCCTGATTAAATATAAGATGATTTATTTCGATTCCTGAGCCCAGAGGTCGGAAATTTATTACTATAAACATCTTTATTCATAAGGTATCTACAGTTTTTTGAGTGCTTTTCTATAAGGGAGAAACATGAGTAATGACACCAATTCGAGGGTGATCAAAATAATGTTTCTTATTTAGAAGAACACGGCGTTTTTCTGAAATGACAAAAGTATTTTCGGTCGATTCATTTGGGTATTCCATACCGATATTGAGATGTAGATTATGTCCGCGTTTCAGTCGTACGAAGCCATTGGCTCCATTGCCTTTGATATGCACATAGTTGCCGGCTTTTTCTGATGAAATCACCTGCTCCAGACTCTGATGTGCAAGAATCGAGTATTGAGGTTTTCTGGCGAGCATGGCGGCGGCTTCTGCAAGTTTACTGGATGATGTGCTGATGACTTTTGTTGTTTTTTCACCGGGCTCAATCATCTTTTTTGGCCATTTCAATGGCGGGTAGGAGGTGAGCATCTCTTCGCTAGTATCACTATTTTGTTTGAAGACTAATACATCAATTTGAAATTTACGTTTTTCTGCGTGTGTCAGTGTTGGTAGCAGTGTCATAAAAAGGCAAACAAAGATGATGATTTTTCGGTATGTCATAGTCATGGTTTCTCGTTTTTTGTTGCGAGCTGTTTCTTAGTATGAGGATATTATTTCGGTTGACTGCTTAATTTTTCAAGTAAGTCTTCAATATACTGTATTTTTTCGTCTTCTGATGAAAATTCATGATAGAAACGTAATTTATCTTGTCCATCTAACTTATATTGGTCAGGCATGGTTTGTATTAAATGGATTAATACATCAAAGTTGATTTTGGGTTCAGCGCCCAATAAAATGCGTCCGCCTTGCGCTGATGCGTCAATTTTCTGGATGCCAAGTTGTGTTGCTAGCAACTTTAGTTCTGAAATACGAAACAGGATCTTGGTCGCTTCGGGAAGTAGCCCAAAACGGTCGATCATTTCAATTTGTAGCTCGCGTAATTCATCTTCAGAATTGGCATTGGAGATGCGTTTATACAAGACCAGTCGAGCTTGCACATCACCCAGATAATCATCTGGGATTAGCGCAGAGCAATGCAGATCAACTTCAGGTCCGGACTCCAATGGTGATTCCAGGTTGATGTCCTTGCCTGAGCGTAATGCGCTGACCGCGCGTTCCAGTAATTCAGAATACAGGCTGAAGCCTATCTCATGGATTTGACCACTTTGCTCATCACCAAGCAGTTCGCCAGCACCGCGAATTTCCATGTCATGCGATGATAGCATAAAGCCTGCTCCAAGCTCTCCTGATGCTGCGATTGCATCCAGGCGTTTAATGGCATCTTTAGTGATCAACTTTTTCGGTGGGATTACCAGATAGGCATAGGCGCGATGATGTGAGCGTCCGACCCGGCCGCGCAGTTGATGCAATTGTGCCAGTCCAAACTTGTCTGCGCGATTGATAATCATGGTGTTCGCGCTTGGTACATCGATGCCACTTTCGATAATTGTGGTGCATATTAGCAAGTTGAACCGCTGGTGATAGAAATCCAGCATGATTGGCTCGAGTTCATGTTCTGTCATTTGTCCGTGACCAATGCGTATGTTGGCTTCTGGAACTAGTTTTTGCAGATCGCTTGCCGTGCGTTCCATGGTCTTGATATTGTTATGCACAAAGTAGATTTGGCCGCCACGACGAATTTCACGCAAACAGGCTTCCTGAATAATCTGGTCATTCCATTCATTAATAAATGTCTGAATTTTGTGCCGGTTGGGTGGTGGGCTGGCAATAATTGATATGTCACGCAGCCCGGACATCGCCATATTTAGTGTTCTTGGGATTGGGGTTGCAGTGAGCGTGAGGAAATCGACATTACTGCGTAATTTTTTTAGCGATTCTTTTTGACGCACACCAAAACGATGTTCTTCGTCGATGATTACTAATCCCAGATCCTTAAACACAATGTCAGCAGACAGTAAGCGGTGTGTGCCGATAATAATATCGATTTTGCCTTGCGCTAATCTGGCAATGGTATCGGTTTGCTGTTTTTTGGTGACAAAGCGGGATAACACGTCGATTTGCATGGGCCAGTCAGCAAAACGATCTTGAAAATTCTGCACATGTTGATGCGCTAGCAGTGTGGTTGGCGCCAGTATCAGCACTTGTCTGGCGTTATTGGAGGCGATAAAAGCAGCGCGCATGGCGACTTCAGTTTTGCCGAAACCCACATCACCACAGATGATGCGATCCATCGGTTTTTCTGTAGCCATGTCTTCCAATACCTGGATGATTGCTGATTCTTGATCCGGGGTTTCTTCAAATGGAAATGCAGCGCTGAATTTCTGATATTCGGCTTGGTCAATTTTGAAGCCTACACCTTTGCTGGCAGCACGTTGAGCATGGATGTTTAGCAATTCAGCAGCTACATCACGTACGCGTTTAATGGCTTTGGCGCGCGCTTTAGACCATTGTTCACCACCCAGCTTATGTAATGGAGCAAGATCAGGGTCTGTTCCTGTATACCGACTGATGAGCTGGAGAGACGAGACTGGAACATATAACTTGTCGCCTTTCGCGTAGACCAGCATCAAAAATTCTGTTTCGATGTCGCCAACCGTTAATTTCTGCAAGCCTTGATAACGACCAATACCTTGATCCTGATGTACAACAGGCGAGCCTATTTCCAGTTCATTGAGGTTGTGAATCAGGTTGTGCAGTGCTTGCCCCGTGTCTTTTCTACGGCGTCTGCGCTGGGCTGCTTTGCGGCCACTCAACTGTGTTTCGGTGATGATCGCAATGGCAGGGTTTTGTGACCATAAACCGTGATCCATAGGTGCGATAGTGATCGCCTGGCTGAATTTGCCATCCATGAATTGTTGCCACGATGTAATGGTTTCAGGATGGATCTCGTGGCGACCTAGTAGTTCATGCAGCGCTTCACGGTGGCCGGCTGTTTCGGCAACAAATAGAGTTTTATCCAGTGGTTGATTGAGAAATGTGGATAAGTTTTGTGCTGGCTGGTCTAGCTCATTATTGAGCGATAAATCGGGGAGTGGTTGACAGTCATAGTTTATCGCTTGCGATGTGGTTGTGGTGCTGGTGCTGTCTGCAACATGGATTTCAATGCGCTTGAATGCATCAATTTGCGAACTTACTTG
>JAZGEP010000235.1:0-2301 GCA_036478815.1 Methylococcales bacterium | reverse complement strand
GATTTTAATGAAATAAATGTAGAAATATCATTCAAACTCGTTCGTAAAATCAAAATATCAATGACTTACAAAGGTTAAAATTAAAACGTCCAATTTTTATGCACTGTAACCAATTGATTTTAAAGGTTCCGGTAAATAATGAGTAGTCACCTTATCTTTAGGTAACTACTCAGCTACACTTCTAAGTGTGTGAGATATTGCACTGTAAACAAGGCGAAAAATGATGACTGGTCTGTGCAGCAAGTTTTCCTGACTCAACTATTTACGTCAATCTGGATAAATCCAGATCTATTTGATGCCATATTTCACGCCTGGAGACTATCAATACGTTTAATCCTGAATCGGTTCTACCGTCCATTGTCCGTTACGTTGAACCAGTTTTTCCACACACCCCATGGGATTTTTATCAATTTGCTGATTTGGCATAGCCTCAATCACTGTTCGCCCGTTGGCCCGTAAATCTCTAATTTTCACCTGTAAATCTGAATCCTTGATATTGGGCACAATAATTGATCTGGTTTCTGGTTGATCGCGTAACTTGCGACCCAACCGTGAAAGCACATTCAAATCTGCGCTGAAACCGGTTGCTGAGCGTGCAGCCCCAAAATTCTCACCAATGTCATCATAACGCCCACCGCGGGCAATTTCGCGACCAAAACCTGAGACAAAAGCAGCAAATACAACGCCAGTTTTATAATGGTAGCCGCGCAACTCGGTTAAATCGTAATGAATTTCCAGCAGCGGAAAGTGCACGTAAATACCTGATTTAATCTGTTCAAGCGTATCCAAAGCTTGATGCACATCATCAGTTGCATGTGACAAAACCTTACGCGCCTGGTCAATGACATCGCTACAACCGCATAAATCAGGTAATGCCAGCAACATTGATTGTATCGGTGAATCAATGGTGCATTGATCAAGAAATTCAACCAATTCAGCCTGAGCTTTTCTTTGCAAAATCTCAAACAGACTGGTTTCCTGTTGAGCACTTAAGCCAGCTTGTTTAACCAAGCCTTGATAAATACCAACATGGCCCAAATCAAACTGCACATTTTGCAATCCCGACAAGGCAAGTAATTCCAGCATCAACCGAATCACTTCGATATCAGCTTCTGGACCATCATAGCCATAAAGCTCGGCACCAAGTTGTAACGGGCTGCGTGAGCGCTCCAGATGAGAACCGCGTGTACGCAATGTTGTACCAAGATAGCAATACCGTGATGGCTGAGTAATTTCAGTATGCAGACGCGCATCAATACGTGCAACCTGTGGTGTCATATCAGCACGGATACCCATCAAGCGTCCACTTAGCTGATCTGTGACTTTAAAGGTTTCAAGCTCCAGATCATGTGCTGAGCCAATCAACAGTGAATCCAGAAACTCAACCATTGGAGGGATAACCCGCTGGTATCCCCAGCAAGAAAACAATCGAAGCACATCGCTACGTAAACTTTCCAGCCTTGCTGTTTCTTCAGGCAGTATATCTTCGATGCCTTCAGGCAAAAGCCATTGATCTGAGTCTGTCATTACACTAAAAAGGGAAGTAAAGGAAACAACCTGAACGGTCGCGATTTATCAATGAGGTTAACTCTACAGGTGAAATTATGTAACTACTCAGATTGCCCTCTATTTTGTTCAAGAGCAAGGCGAAAGCGCGGAGTTTATAAGTATAAATGAGCACTTTCCAGACAGCGATTGAGCAAAATAGAGGGTAAACTGAGTAGTTACGAAATTTTCTACTTTGTCAGATCAGAACAGGGATAACATTAATTATTTCTGTAGGGTACGTTTTATACACACCAATCGGCCTTGGTTTACCATTTGCTGTCGCAATGGTGCGTACAACGCACACTACATTAATAATTTGACAAAGTTGAAAAGGAGTCATCCTCAACCTGTCTGTCTGATAGACAATTTAAGTGACCGTCTAACTTGACTAACGTTTTGTCTTCTTTCCAAAATAAGAAAAGAAATCGGAATCGGGCTCAAGTACTAACATATCACCGTTACCCTGGAAAACATTTTTATACGCATCGAGGCTTTTATAGAAACTATAAAATTCAGGATCTGCTTTGTATGCAGTCGCATAAATACTGGTTGCTTTGGCATCACCACTACCACGCATTTCCTCGGCTTCTCGAAACGCTTCGGCTAACAGAATCTCAACTTGTTTGTCTGCATTGGCTCGAATACGAGTCGCTTCTGCATCACCACGTGAACGCAGGTCTTTTGCGTCTCGTGCTCGCTCGGTTTCCATACGTCGAAATACAGACGCGCTAACCTGCTCTTCAAGATCAATAC
>JAZGEP010000234.1:0-5972 GCA_036478815.1 Methylococcales bacterium | reverse complement strand
GCGGCTTTTGTGCGGAGTTGAAACTGGACGCAGGACGTACTGGGGCACTCAATTAAGTCGCCCGAGCGGAATGAATCTTTGGACATGGAAGTCCCAAGGTGATATATAGCGAGGATGGCGCGCCAGTTTTTTATCCTCTTCTTCGTTATAAAAAATAGTTGCGTAGCTATGCGCCAATTTTTAGGCCTCGACAATTGCTCCTGCATTGTTCTAGCTACACACATCCATGAATTAGTTGAAGATGAAAAAAATCCTGCGTATTATTGTTATAATATTTATGCTCGGTTGCTTATGATTTGATAGTTGACAGAAAATGAAAAACCTTGAAATTGAAGAAAGTTTCAAATATATATTTGAAAATTCTTTAAATGAAATATTTATATTTGATGCAACAACTTATAAGTTTATTGTAGTAAATCGTGGTGCACGAAATAATTTAGGCTATAGCCAGGAAGAATTGAACCAACTAACACCACTAGATATAAAACCAGAACTTAATCTTGAACAATTTAATAAATTAGTTGAGCCCCTTCGTTCAGGTGAAAAAGAAATTATTAAATTTGATACGGTTCATCAACGAAAAAATGGATCTCATTATTTTATTGAAGTTCATTTACAGCGAACAACCTTTTTATCAACCCCAGTATTTATTGCAATTATTCTTGATGTTAGTCAACGAAAAGAAATAGAAAACCGTCTGGATTTGGTAATTAAAGGTGCCAGTCTAGGGTATTGGGATTGGGATTATGTTACTGGAAAGCATCTAGTAAATGACCGTTGGCTAGAAATGCTTGGGTTAAATCGAGATGAGCTAGATGACTATGTCCGTGACTGGGAAAGTCGACTTCACCCTGATGATGTAAAAGCTATCAACGAAACTATCAGTCATAGTATTGAACTTAAAGAGCCTTATACGGTGGAATTCAGAATGCGCCATAAGCAAGATCATTGGGTGTGGATTCAGAGTTCAGGGTCAGTAGTAACTTATGATGCTGATAACAAGTCAGCATTAAGGTTATGCGGTACGCATCAGGACATTTCCGTCCGAAAACAAAATGATGAACAAATAAGAAAGCTTTCACAAGCTGTTGATCAAAGTCCTAACCTTATTCTGATAACTGATACTGATGCCAATATAGAATATGTTAATCCAAAAATATATGAAACAACTGGGTATTCAGAAGAGGAAGTGATTGGAAAAAATATACGCATTTTCAGTTCGGGTGAAACATCTGAAGATGAGTATAAAGTATTATGGAATACGCTTAAATCAGAAAAAGAGTGGCGTGGAACATTTCATAATAAAAAGAAAGACGGTAGTTTATATTGGGCTAAGGAATCTATTGCGCCAATCAAGGATGGCAATAACAATCTTACTCATTTTATAATTATACAAGAGGATATTACAGAAGCTAAAAAAGTTTCACAACAGCTTAAGTATCAAGCCGAACATGATTCGCTAACTGGCCTTATCAGTCGTAGAGAATTTGAAAAAAGAGTCAGCAGGACGATTGATACGGCAAAACAAAATGATAGTGAACATGTTTTATGTTATCTGGATTTAGACCAGTTCAAAATTATTAACGATACTTGTACCCATGTTGCTGGTGATCAATTATTAAAACAGTTTGCCCAAATCTTACAAAGTACTTTTCGAATAAGAGATACAATAGGGAGGTTAGGAGGAGATGAATTTGCTGTTTTGCTTGAGCATTGTTCAGTATTACAAGCTGAAAAACATGCGGAAAAGCTTCTAGCAACGGTAAACGATTTTCAATTTCTTTGGGACAATAAAAGTTTTCGTGTTGGAGTCAGTATTGGTCTTGTTGTAATTAACCGTGATACTCAAGAAATGTCTGCGGTGCTGTCTCATGCTGACATCGCTTGTTATGCAGCAAAAAATGCAGGTAGAAACTGCTTTCATATCTATCAAGAAAGTGATCATGATTTAGCACTTGGGCATAAGGACCTACAATGGATCAGCAGAATAAACCAAGCTCTAAATGATGATCTATTTCTTTTATACATTCAACCCATTTATAAAAATGGTGAACATTTAAATACACCAGATCACTTTGAAGTATTAATTCGGCTTCGTGATACTAAGGGTGAGATAATTTCTCCTAATGCATTTTTGCCTGCTGTGGAGAGATTTAATTTGTCTTTACAATTAGATCAATGGGTTATAAAGGAAGTCTTTGATTGGGCTGAGAAAATAGTACAGCAAAATAAGACATTGCCTTATCTTTCTATTAACCTTTCTGGGCAAAACCTAGGTAGTAAAAAATTACTAGCTTTTATTAAAACTCAACATCAGGTTCATCCAGGGATTGCTGCTGAAAATATTTGCTTTGAAATAACTGAAACAGCAGCAATTAATAACTTAACAGAGGCAAAGTTATTTATTTCAGAATTAAAAGAGCTTGGTTTTAAGTTTGCTCTTGATGATTTTGGTAGTGGTCTATCTTCGTTTGATTATTTAAAAAACCTTCCTGTAGATTATCTTAAAATTGATGGGCAATTTGTAAAGGATATTACGGATGACCCTATTGATTATGCTTTAGTTAAAGCTATCAATGAAATTGGTCATGTGATGAATAAAAAAACGATAGCAGAATATGTTGAGAATGAGAAAATTTTAGAGGCCTTAACTGAGTTAAAGGTTGATTACGTTCAAGGTTATCACCTTGGGAAGCCACAACCACTTGATACTTATCAAAGAGATTAATAATAAGCAGTTACACAAAATAATTTACATTCTCAATTAAATATTACCTTCTTTCTTTCGCCACCCGATAGGTCGGCCAACTTTTTTGGGCTTTAACCTTCTACCCGTCAATATCTCAATCTCATCCTTGAAACGATCATGACCAATTGCCATTCCCTTGTTAACACTCAATCTGATATCATCCAGCAAATCGCCATCAACATGATGAGTAAACAAAGTACGGTAATTTTTTATTCTCTCTTTCTTTTCTCCCCCTAACCTCAAATATTCAGGGTGTGGTGTACATAAATCTGATTCCTTTCCCAACGCGTTAATTTGGTAACTCGACCACACATACTCACTTGGGTCTTCCACCATTTTAGCCCTTACTGGGTTCATTTCGATATATCGATAAACCTCTATCAGATACTCCTCTGCTTGAACCAAACACGATTTATAACGACCTTCCCAAAGCGTACCGCTACGTTGGTACTTATAGTTGAAATGCTGTACATACCGACGTCCAACTGATTGCATCATTAAACTCACTGCTCCAGACTGCTGTGGTGTGCAAAGTAGGTGGGCATGATTTATCATCAATACCCAAGCATGAATATCCACCGCATATTTTATTGAATACTCCTTTAGCCAACCAATGTAAGCACTATAATCTTCCTGTGCGACAAAACAGGCATGTCTGTTATTACCTCGTTGTATCAAGTGAACTGGTACGCCGACTGGTGATACTCTTGGGAGGCGAGCCATAATTATAGTTTAACCAAAGTCGCAAATTGAACAGTATACCATTTAATTTGTATCTGCCCCTAGTTATTCTAGTTATTCCAGGTTACTGGATTTCCATTCAGTCATTTGCATTATTCACATAACGTGATTACAATCACGTTTTAAGAAATCAATTAAGAGTGATCCCGCATGAACCGTCGCATAGCCAAATTTCTGCAAAACGCACTGTTTCTGATCGGTGGCATAGCTGGTGGCGGGAACGCCATGGCAGCAAGCACGTATGTATTACAGAACAACACGTGGTCGATGATTTCATTGCCGGCCGACCCTGGACCGTCGGCCAGCGTAGCGACGATATTCGGTGATGATTTACCAATTTCTAGCTACGGTGTAGCCGGAAGCTGGGTAATCTTTGCCTACACCCCTGCGACCAACAGCTACACCGAAGTGCCTACCAATAGCTCGCTGCAAGCGGCAACCGGTTACTGGATGCTGCAGGTGACCGGTATCGATGTCACTATCGATTTACCTGCGTCGGCCACCGCTTTCACCGGGGCTGCGTCTGCTGCCTGCCCAGGCAGCGATGGATGTGTTTCGGTAGCTGTGGCGAGCGCTGCCGGTACCAATCAATGGAACCTGTTGGGCTTTCCAGCCGATAGTGCGTCGAGTTTTGGTCAAACGCGCATCGTTACACAGGGCGGTGCCTGTACCTCTGGATGCACGCCCGATCAGGCCGAAGCCAGCAATATCATAGACAACGTCATGTTTCATTACACCGGTTCGGCTTACGTGCAGATAACATCAGCAAGTAATATGCAGCCTTGGGACGGGGTTTGGGTTGCCGCACTGCCTGGGGCAAATGGCTTGTCCCCGCGTTGGTTGCACCCGGTTGCAGCTTCTACTGAAGTCCCGGATTCAGAGATCGATGCTGCTCGCTTGCTGGCACAGGCCACTTTCGGCTCCAGTATCACCACTATTGATGAGGTGATCAGCATCGGTGGCCCGGAAGCCTGGATAGATGATCAGCTAAGCAAACCCATCGGTTATCACCTGCCTGTGCTGCAAAACCAGGGCGGAGAACCGGGTCGAACTGCGCGTTACGATGCGTTCTGGCAACAAGCTCTGCGTGCCGACGATCAGCTACGCCAGCGTGTGGCGTTTGCCTTGAGTGAAATCATGGTGGTGTCGGATGTTCCTGATGTATTTGCCTATCATTCCACCCTGCTTACCAGTTACTACGACCTGTTGATGCAGCACGGGCTGGGTAACTTCCGGGATTTGCTGGAAGCGGTAACCCTGAGCCCAGCGATGGGTATTTACCTCAGCATGATGGGCAACGAAAAACCTGACGCGGCAACCGGCCAACGTGCCGACGAAAACTATGCGCGGGAGATCATGCAGTTGTTCAGCATCGGTCTGGAACAACTGAATAACAATGGCACCGTCAGAATTGGTTCAAACGGGCAACCACTGCCAACCTACCAACAGACTGATGTCGAGAACCTTGCCAGAACACTGACTGGTTGGTCGTGGGATTTGCCGCATTGGCAACCCATTTTGTATCCCAGCCTGAGCCAGGAAGAAGGCAATATGATCGCTTTTCCGGCCTATCACGACACCGATTCAAAACAGTTTCTGAATACCACTGTGCCCGCAGGGCAAACGCCGGAGCAGGATCTCGACATGGCCCTGAATACACTGTTCAATCACCCGAACGTCGGCCCGTTCATGGCAAAACAACTGATCCAGAGACTGGTTACCAGTAACCCCTCTGCGGCTTATGTCGGTCGGGTTGCGTCGGTATTCAATAGAAATGATCAAGGTGATCGTGGCGATCTCGGTGCTGTCGTCAAGGCCATTTTAACGGATATAGAAGCCCGCAGTGCTTCTATTGCCGCAGGCGATAACTACGGTAAATTGCGCGAGCCCCTACTGCGATTCTCACACCTTCTGCGTGCTTTCGATGTGCAGGATCCGGTAACTGTCCAGGGTGACTACTACGTGGCACCGCACGCACCGCTGACGGCCAACTCCGTGTTCAACTTTTTCAGCCCCTCGTTCAGCCCGGCAGGTCCGATTAAGGATGCTGGCCTGGTGGCACCCGAGTTTCAGATCAACAGTGAATCGCGCATCAACCGGCTCAATGGCGCCCTGCAGTCGATCACCCTGCATGACCATTTTTACGGCCCCCCTACCTTATTAAACCTGACAACCGAACGAACCTTGTTCGCAACACCTCAACGCCTGATTGATCACCTGAACCTGCTGTTGATGTCCGGCAGCATGTCAGACAATCTGCAACAGATGCTGCTGCGCTATATGGCCGGGAATCAGAACCTGGCCAGCCCCGATGACGAACGCGTTCTACGCGATGTCATTCTCCTGATCATTACATCCGCCGAATATTCTGTTCAACAATAATTAAGGAGCACTCACACCAATGAATCTGAAAAGACGCAAGTTCATCAAACAAAACCTCGCCCTGGCTGGTTGCATGGCTTCGGGTTTCAACGTGCTGAGT
>JAZGEP010000233.1:0-9266 GCA_036478815.1 Methylococcales bacterium | reverse complement strand
GAAACATGACAAGCCTTTCGATAACACTCGATTCTATGCAATTCCAGAATCTACGGGATAGTCAAAAAAAACCTACAATGTAACTTGACCTTAAACAGAGTATCTACACAGACGACTTGGTATCACCTTAAAATCATACGTTTCTTGTAAGCTATTGTTTTTAAAGTCCTGAGAGTCAGGAGTTTGTGCGACAAGCGAAGCTTGTCATTTCTGACAAGGTGAAAGTTCTTGTATGGGAAATCTAAGGAAAGATTTCATAAGGTTTAACCAACCACCAGCACCAGCACCAGCACCAGCACCAGTATTGAGTGTTGCGTCTCCGGCCGGCGGAGCGTTGTTAGCGGTCACGACTGCGGCAAAGGCGAACAAAGGTCAGGCGAAACGTACACAGAGAACTGCGTAGGTCACAGGGGATACGCACATCCCTGAAGCCAATTTAGCATCGTAAGATCAACAAAGCAAAAGACGACGTTATGAGCTCAACGGAAGTCAAAACAAAAGAATCGTTATGGTGAGATTCTGGAGGATTTGCCGGTGTTATAAGGCGTGACATGTGCAGAGAGAAATGATGAGAACTTGTGAGACCCATACAGTTCCTGAGTAAAAGACAAGGTATGCGGAGATTAGCCACATCAGGGGAAACCCAGACCCGGAAGTAACCGAAACCTAACTCTGAGCGACAGGTAAAGCCTACCCAACCGAAAGAAGAGTGGCTGAAGACTGTATGGGAGTCAGATTCATTCATAGTACTCGGAACGTGGGAAAGCCACGTACAGGGGGAAGGGATGGACTGAACTGCGTAGCCTGCAAAGGCAACTTTAACCAGACATGAAGGACTGGACTATTGAAGCAAACCTCCCTGCAGGGACTAGCAAACAAAGCAACACAGGATAAAACTTATCGATTTAGGAATTTATTTGGTCTGTTAACAGTGACTTACTTGTTTTGGTGTTGGGATTTTATCAACAAGAAAGCAAGTGCAGGAGTGGAGCGAATGGATGCGCAAGCATACGCAGAAAATCTGCTTCCGAATATAGAGCAACTGGTACAACAGGTCAAAGACAAGACCTATCGAGCGAAGTGAGTTTTTAGAAAATACATTCCTAAAATGGGGGGTAAGTTACGCCCATTGGGAATACCGGCAATCGCAGATAAGTGACTTCAAACTGGGGTAGCCAAGATACTGGAAGCCATCTACGAGCAAGATTTTCTAAACTGTAGTTTCGGATACAGGCCAGGAAGAAGTGTGTACAAAGCAATTAAGGATTTAAGCGGTGCGCTACGGACAGGGTTGTATCATCATATTGTTGAAGCCGATATCAAAAGCTTTTTTAACAACATTGATCATGAACTGCTACTTGAAATGCTAGCAAAGCGGATCGATGACAAACCGTTTCTGAATCTTATCCGCAAATGGTTAGAAGCTGGTATATTGGAAACAGATGGACAAGTGATCCACCCGATTACGGGAACACCGCAAGGTGGGGTCATTTCAGCGATTCTGGCTAACATCTATCTCCACTATGTACTTGATAGTTGGTTTGAAGAAACAGTCCGAAAACATTGCACAGGACAGGTTTATTACTGTCGTTATGCCGATGATTTCGTCTGTGCCTTTCAAAATGCAAACGATGCCAAACGTTTCTACGAAGCGTTGAGTAAACGACTCGCTTGTTATGGATTGCAAGTTGCAGAAGACAAAACACGGATTATCGAGTTTAGTCACTGTAAGGCGCGTGCCAAAACAACGTTCGATTTTCTGGGGTTTGAATTCCGTTGGGGAGTCAATCGGTGGAGAAAACCCACCTTAAAACGTCGTACCTCGCGGGAAAAGCTCCGGGCATCATTAGCCAAGTTTAAAGTCTGGTTCCGTAAGTTCAGTGGATTGCCGAAGAAAACCCTATTTGCTAAGTTGAATAGGAAGCTACTCGGTTACTACAATTTCTACGGTATTCAGGGGAACAGCAAAAGCTTATGCAGTTTTGCTTATCGCGTTAGAAAACTCTTTTACAAATGGCTCAATCGGCGCAGTCAGCGCAAGAGCTATAATGTAGCTGGGTTTAGAGCGTTGTTAAAAGACTTTGAAGTGATCAAACCAAGGATCTGTCATGATTTCTAAGAATACCCGTGTAGCTATGTGCGAAGCGAGCAGTTCAGAAGAGCCCAGTGCGGTAATTCCGCACGCTGGGATCTGTGAGGGGGCAGTTGGGTAACTGGCTGTTCTACCTCGATTAAACCTACTTAAAATATTGGAATTATCTCTTACCTTAATGGTAGTGACGGAGACCGTGGGAACTAGTACAGCAAACCGCAAGTTCGACTAATAATGTGACGGTCTATATTTACGATAGCTGCGTTGAACAAGCTTAACGTAGCTTGTTATGCTCGCCTTGCTCTCGAAAATATATCCTCGCCACATTATTAGTCGAACTTACGGTTTGCTGTACTAGCTAATATAATAACCCGCATGGAATATACTTCAGCTGTCACTCATTACTGATCAATCGCTGGAGAGGTTGGCGAATTTGCCTGCGCAACAACCATTTTAAATACGTTCTGAAGTGTCTGCAAATCAACGCGTCTGTTGCGTTGATCAACTGGATTTGGCTGTATGAATTGTGCGATTATTTCCGATGTGATGGTTTCAATATGAAACAAGCGATAGCGCAGTCGCGCATCACTATCTTTAATTCGGTCGTAGGCTTGTTGAATCTGCTGGAATTGTTGTTGATTCGAATCTGGCGGGTTGTTACGCAATTGGGTTAAATAAGCTGTACGGATTTCTTCATCGTTTGCTGTTTCAGGAGCATCAAGTATTTGATAGGGATTGAGCATACGATTATCTGTCTGGGTTATTGATTAAACAAACGTTTGATTGTGGAAAAAATTCCGTCAACGCTTATGTCAGTATTATGTGGAGCAATACCATAGTCAGTGTCACCTTGTTTTGTTGCAGAACCAGTCAACACATTCGCATTCAGGAACTCTATAATACGCGTCCTTAATTTCGGGTTTTCCTCAGCCAGTCGATCAAGCAATTGTTCCAGTACAACACTATCCTCAGTATTAATCTGCGCTGGATTGCCGCGAGTAATTCCTACAATTCGGTAATATTCAAATTCAGCATCAGCTTGGTCATTACGCTGAGTTGCATTCAGTGCTACCCGGTGTAGATCTTCATAGGCATTGATCTGTTCCAGTGTTGTGCAGATCAATCGTAGTTGATCATTGCTGAAATCACTCTCAAGTGATCGCTGCAGAAAAGGGCTTAGTACAGATAACAATTCATTGCTATCAATTCTGGAATCTTTGGTGTAGTTAGCTAATAACTGTATTAATGAGACTATTTCCTCAGCATTCGGCTGATAGCCAACAAGACTGCGGATTAGTTTGAGATATTGTTTGGTGTACTTTTTTTTGAAACCCAGTCTTGCAGTTTCAGCAGCCATCTGTGTGTAGCCGTTAAGATAACTACCTAGTTGAGTACACCCCAGCTCGATTTGTTGTTCGGCTTTGGATTCTTCGCCAACCACATAATGCATGAGCGCCCGATGGAGAGATACTACTCCGCTGGGCTCTGGTCGTTCCAGCGCTTCTGTTTGATCGAGTATGGTTTGTGATGCATGGCGTTGTCCGCGTAATGCCAATTTATCGGCGTAACTCAAATATGCTTGGATTAACATTCGACGTGTGTCTTGATTAAGCGCGTCATTGTCCAGCAGTGTACGTGCAAGTCTAGCGGCTTCTTCAAATTCTACTGTTTCAGTGGCATTTCCAACCGCAGCTGCAACAATTCCTGGATGCTGTGGAAATTGTGTTATTGCTTGCTTCACCAACTGTTTGTAGGCTTGGTCGTCACCGGCAGTACGGTAATGAGCAAGTAATTTAAGACAGGTTGCGTTGTCATCGGGATTGTTCTGTAAACGCTGTTCAAGTATTGAGGCCTGCTGCTGTGGATTATCGTATCCACTCTGATCATTGCATTGGTTGACTCGCTGCTCTATCAGTTGTCGCATTGCTTCGCGATGTTCAGCTTGTTGCGAATCGACAGTTTGTAAACAATCATCCCACCATCGCGCTGCACTGCTCCAATCACCGCTTTGTTCGCTTGCTAGCGCTTGCAAGCGTAATACATCAAAATCTACCAGATTTCCAAATCTTTCCTGATAGATGTCCAAACCTTCTGGATAATTAACCAACAGATTTAAAGACATGCTTTGTTGAGTCGTTGAATCAAGCACAATTGGATTTGCCATTAACCACTTAAATAGTTGTTGAGGCGTTGAATCATGGGGTAATAATTGGTCTGGCTGTGTATTGTGACCACGTAATGCCATGATTAACTGCTGTTCTTCTAAACTTAAGCCTAAGCCTGTTGGTTCAAGATCGTCTGTTGAGTGATCAACTGCTAAACGTATGAGTTCAGTAATTTGAGAATACGGTGAGGTTTTTGTAATCGCGCCAAGCTTATTTAAACTCTCGGGTGAATTGTCTATATCGAGCAAAGTTGACACAATTAACCGTAAGTCTTTGTATGGAGAGTCATAGGACAATTTGCGTAACAACTCCTGAACTACTTGAGCATTCTGGTTCTGGCTATAAGCTTCCAGTGCGCGTTTTGCCGCTGCATAATCGTTTATGACTGCTGAGTCAGGAGACACAGATTGGAGCAATTGATTCTGCCCTGACAACAATGCTAGTCCAAATAAACTATCAAGCCATTGCTGAGCTTGTGCATCCAGTTGGTTAGACTGTTGGTGATATAACTCAGCCGATTGTTGGCAATGACCTTGTTTCAGTAAATCAACAATCTGCTGTATTATCTTGTCCATAACAATTACGAAATCAGCAGGTTACTCGTCAAGTGCTTGTTTGGCTAACTGATGTAAGTGATTATCCAAACTTGGTTGCAAACACTTTTCAAGCAAACCAATATCTTTATTGCCCTGCTGATGTTTAACCAAGCCAAGGTGACATTGTGCTTCTATCATCTCCGGTTGCTGTTTGACGACTAAATTCAGTATCTCCTGGGCCTGGGTATGACGTTTGGCCAGATGGAGTATCCAGCCAAGTGAATCATTAATTGCTGGATTGTAGGGGGCCAGCTGCTGTGCTTTTTGTGATAACGCCAACGCTTCATCAAGTTTGCCGGTTTGTTGAGATAACACAACTGCAAGGTTATTCAGTAAACCGACATTGTCAGGTGTTGCGTTTAACAATTTTCGATAGATTTTTTCAGCTTTCTCAGAGTCTTTTGCTGCTTGATACTGATTCGCTAACATGAAGGCTAAGACTCGGTTATCAGGTTTTTGTTCTACAATCAGATTCAGTTTTCCGAGTGCTTGCTGTTGTTTGTTGTTTTGGAAAAGTATCCGTACATAAGCCTTCAGCGCCTCCGTTGAATCAGAAAATTGACTAGCCGTGTTCAATGCGTAGTGTTCTGCATCCTTCAATCGATTTAAACCTCTCAATAATTCAATTTTAAGCAAGCGAGCAGGAACAAATTCTGGGAATCTCTCAATCAGGTTTTCTGTATGTATTAACGCTTTCCGCCATTTTCCAGAATCAGCATAGGCTTGTACAAGAATGTATATAACATCTTTCTTGGCTTGTGTCTTAACCAATGGTTCAAGTGTTTTAATCACTTGATCAGGTTGCTTCAATGCTTCAAATTCTTTGGCTAGCATCACTCTTAGTGAGCTGGATTCAGGGCTATAGACAACAGCACTACCGAATGCACTTAATGCCTGGTCTGATTGATCCTGCTTTAGCAATGCCAAGCCATAGTGATAGTAAAACAAGGAGTTTGTACTGTTTTTGGCAATCAACTGTTTAAGTTGCTCTGCTGATTGTTGCGCTTGACCCGTCAGGCGTTGTTCAATAGCAGACAGTAGTAGGATACGTGGGTCATTTACCGAAATTTGTTTCGCATTCTTCAGGTGTTGCCTTGCTGCCTTGATGTTGCCTTGACTCATATAGGCTTCGGCCAACAATAGGGAGCGTTCAGGATTTGTTGTATTGATTGTCAATGGTTCAAGTAATTTAACCATTTCGTCATATCGTTTAAGCCGCGCAAGATCACGGGCATAAGCAGCATGGATTAATGAAAATTCACCAGCACTGGGTTTCACAATACTGCGGTAATGCTCGATCGCCTGCTGAAAGTCTCCCGCTGCATCGGCCAAGCGCGCAAGATAGCGATTTGCAATCCAGTTATCAGGGTCTTGTGACAGGGTTTCCTGGAATAGTCGTCTAGCCTCATCGGGATTATTCTGAGCCAGACGCACGACTCCCATTTTAGCTCTGGTGATTGCTCGTTCCGGCATATACGTCAATGACTTGATCAGTGATCGCTCAGCACCCTTCAGATCACCGTCCAATAGTTTGAGAGTACCATCAAATTCCCAGGCAATAGGATGCTCAGGATATGCCGATAGAATTCGTTTGACCAACAACTTTGCTTTCTTGCGGTCACCAGCATGTACTGCAGAAACCACAGAACCAAAAAAATCACGTGAATAAACAGACAGTTCCTTAGAATTCAACAAATCATCGAATTCAACTAATTGATCATCCATGCCGATCGGAATAGCATAAGCCTGTGGCAGCATTAATAACATTAATGCACAGCAACGAAAAATCTGGTTTACTTGAAATTGTATAAATCTATTCATTGATCTCAATATCGCACCGCTTTCTAGAAAATGACTGAAAAATATTTTGATTGCGACAAATATCTTTTAATCATATTAATCCCTATAGTATGACATTTATCGCTGTATAAGCGTTATTAGCTAACGTAAAATATTGTGTACTTTATCAACAACTCTGATCAGCACTCAACAATAACTTGTGAAGCAAAGTCATCTGAGCGAACATACCTTTATCCAGGATGATAACCTGGAACATTTCATCCCGATTGCACTTGAAGAATTGGTGCCACAATTAACCGACTCTCCAGTTTGGGCATCTGAATCTGAACGTGAGCAGTTTACAGAATTTTGCAACCGCTTGCTGGCCTTATATCACGCTCAATTCCATGCTCACTTTCGTTTTCTCAAACGTTGTTATCAACCGTTTAACCCTGACCAGGAAACATCAACTGCGCGAGCAGCAGAACAGTTTGACTCGAGCGCAGCAACGCGACGCTTTGTTGGATTGATGCGCTATGTATTGGAGAAAGCCAACTATGTTCCACTGTCTCACGATGAACTGAGTCGAGCAATGGAAAAAACCTCACCTTACGGTGTAGAAGTGTCGGTGAACTTTGATGATTTTGAAGAGATCGTATTATTCTATCGAGGCCGGGCAACACGCGTTACCTATCAGCGAGACTGGAGAAAGCTATGGATATCAAAACAACGCGTTGAAACACCCGTATACAGAAGAATGATGTTATTACTGAAACCAAAACTGAGTGATAACCTTGATCGCACAGCTAACAAGCGCTTGTGGGAATCAGATGCGTTAACCATTGGTGGAAAGGAACAAGGTGCAATCGTCATCAAGCTGTTTAAGGATATTCCACATTCTGACCTGGAAATGTTGTTCCCCAATATTCATATCCGTATGCGCTTATTTGATAAACTGAAAATTGGTATTACCGGCAGTGGTGGAACCATCGGCGGTATTTCAGCAACAGTGACTAAAATAGCAGCAACTGCAGATCCGATTGCTATTGGAATGGCTGTTTTTGGTTTTGCAGGTTTAATCTGGCGACAGGTTGTCAAAGTGTTCACTCAACGCACCAAATATATGGCCAAATTGGCACAAAGTCTTTACTACTATAATCTGGACAATAATTCAGGGGCAATCTCTTACCTGATCAGTCTTGCAGAAGCTGAAGAATGCAAAGAAACTTTACTCACATATTATATGTTACTGACCCAAGGGGCTTGTGCTCGCTCTGAAATCGACAAGCGTATTGAGCATTATCTGGCAAGCCTTGGTGCTGAGAAAACTGACTTTGAAATTACAGATGGTGTCGCGAAACTGGAGCAACTTGATCTGCTAAAACAGGATAGCAAAGGGGAATATTGCGTTACTGAACTTGAGTCAGCATTGAACATCATGAAAACACACTGGAATAACATGTTTCAGGATAACGTTGACGAAACACTGTTTGCGAATACGTTCAGGAAGAATTAACTAGAGACAAGAAAGCCTACTGTGGAAATGCTGAATTTGACCAGTTTTTTCCATTTTTTCGATTGAAATGAGGCAAATACTTGCTGTATTGAACGAATTTAATCAGAAAAATGGGCCAAAATCCGCTTTTCCACAGTAGGCTCTCTATTCTCGGACAGCCTCCTAGTCGAGCTTTTCCAAGCGGTATCCGTGCTGGTATATAGGCACTAGTTGCCAATGGTTTTCTGGTGAGATTCCCAATTTCTTTCTGATGCGACTAACATGCGTGTCAACTGTGCGACTAGTGACGTCAGCATTTCGACCCCAGACATTTTCCAGGATATAGCCTCTGGATAATACGCGTCCGTGATTTTGAAACATGAACAGGGCAAGATCAAACTCAATGTTAGTTGTAGGAATAATTTCGTTGTTTTTGAGTATTTGTCGTGTGTTGCGATCAATTCGAAACGGTTCGACCTGGATGATGGAGTCAGTGTCTTCACTATTCAGAGAGCGGCGTCCCAATGCGTCAATTCTGGCCAGCAATTCTCGGTGTTTAATTGGTTTTACCATGTAATCATCAGCGCCTTGGTTTAGTCCGTGAACAATGTCTTCTTCTGTGTCCTTCTGGGTTGTGAAGAGGACGGGAATGCGCCAGTCTAGATTCTCGCGCACCCATTTCAGAACTTCAACTCCGTTCATATCGGGAACCAGCCAGTCCAGGATCAATAAATCGTATGTGTTCCACTTGACTGTTTTGATAAACGCGCGACCACTGTCGAAGCAGTCACACTGGTGATTACTATGCAGCAACCATTCTTCCATCACTGCTGATTGATCGGGGTCATCTTCTAATAAGGCTATGTGCATTTAATTCTGCTTGGTAGTGGATATCACATGTTTTACAGCTGACAATTGTAACAAATACACTAATTATTAGTATATGAGAATCATTGATTCATTAGATAAACACGTGAAGATTGTAAGTACTCGATCATAAATATTTTAACAATTTTACGCAGGATTTTTTTTCATCTTCAAGACGCATCAATAGGCGCATAGTGGGCTATGTAACTGTTTATGCAACGCCGAAGATGAAAAAAAAGACAAGTAACAATGTTAAAATATTTATGATCGGG
>JAZGEP010000232.1:0-7273 GCA_036478815.1 Methylococcales bacterium | reverse complement strand
AGGATTTTTGTTTTTGACCGAACCATCTCAAAAGGCGCATAGTCATTCTACGCAACGATTGAGATTGCGTTGGTCAGGAGCAAAAAGACCAGCAAGGTTGGTAACTTTATTTCGTCAAACCACCTTAAACCAGATAATGACATCTACTTCGGGCAGCCACTCTGTTGACTATCAAAGTCTAAACCCTGTGTAACATGAAAAACCAGTGCTGAAAGCATCCACATGAAATTCATAACCAGGATAATCTGTGGTGCTATAATGACCTGACTCCATCGATAACGGCGTGTCCATTACATGGGACTAACAAGAAATACCAGAGCATCATTATTTTAATAGTTTACTTGTCTTTTTACTCATGAGCGTGCTGCATCAACAGCTACACGGTTCACGATGCGCTTTGATGATAAAAATTCCTGCACAAAATTGTTAAATTAATTATTCTCAGGTACTAAGGAGTGAGGATTTAATAACTTCCGGATCTTGGGGCAGGATTTTTGTTCATATTCAAGGCGTAGAAACGGGCGCATAGCAGGCTACGCAACTATTTTATGCGTGCTTCTGTGGGATCAAAAGGCAAGTCAAAACCGGGAAGTTATTAAATCCTCACGCCTAAGGAACGTGCATGAAATAACTTGAACATTCTGGCTGGTCTTATTGCTCCTGACCAAACGATCTCAATCGTTGCGTAGATCACTATGCGCCTCTTGAGACCGTTTGGTCAGCAACAAAAATCCTGCGCCATCATTGTTTAAGTTATTCCATGCACGTTCCTTACTACTAATCATTGTTACAACTAAAGGAGAAAAATTATGGCAAGCGTTACCTTGAAAGGCAATACAGTCAATACCTGTGGCAATTTACCTGCGGTCGGTAGCAATGCACCCGCTTTCGTTTTGACCGATGCAAAAATGGCAGATAGTAATTTAAGCAATTATGCCGGCAAGAAAAAAATCCTGAATATTGTACCCAGTCTGGACACTCCAACCTGTCAGGTTTCCACGCGTACCTTTAATGAAAAAGCAGCATCACTGGATAATACAGTGGTATTGGTAATTTCAGCTGATTTGCCGTTTGCTCAAAACCGTTTCTGTAGCACCGAAGGACTAGAAAATGTAATTCCACTCTCCAGTTTTCGTTCCAGCTTCGCCAAGGATTATGGAATCGAGTTAGTCGACAGTAAACTGGCAGGATTAACCAGTCGGGCAATTGTGGTGATTGATGAAAATGACAAAGTTATCTATACACAGTTAGTTGGCGAAATTGCTGAAGAGCCTGATTACACAAAAGCCTTAGCGGCAGTGTCTGGATAAAACAACACACCGTCTTGCTTGCCTATTCGCCTGTGTTACAGCTTCAATTACAGAGTCTTTGCACTCTCTACTCTACGTTGCGCCTTAGACGCTGATCAAAATCTCGTTGAAAGGTGCATGCGCGCTTAAAAAGTGATCTCAAATGCTCATCTACACCAATTTGCTGCGCTTGTTCGTCCACTTTTTCCTTGCGCGACACCTCTTGATCGAGATCTTGAACAGATTCTTAAATACAGGAACGTGCATGAAATAACTTGAACATCGTGGCTTGTCTTATTGCTCCTGACCAAACCATCTCAATCGTTGCGTAGAACAACTATGCGCTTCTTGAGATCGTTTCGTCAGAAACAAAAATCCTGCGCCATCATTGTTCAAGTTATTCCATGCACGTTCCTAAATTACTGCTGCTTTAAATAGTTAAGCATCGTGTCGACATCGCTAACAGAGAACGGGTCATCTGGGCAATTATCGATCTGTCCAGGCTCACTGAATAATTTAACAATTTTTTGGTCATCCACAAACATTGAATAGCGCCATGAGCGGTAGCCGAACCCCAGGTTTTCTTTCTTAACTAACATCCCCATTCCACGCGTAAAATCAGCATTGCCGTCTGGTAACATTTCAACATTTTGGATGCCAAGATGTTTACTCCACTGAAACATGGTAAATGCATCATTGACACTCAAGCAATACACCTCATCCACACCTTGTTGGATTATCTCGTTGTATTTTTTTTCAAATCCCGGCAAATGAGTACTTGAGCATGTTGGTGTGAAGGCACCTGGAAGAGCCAGAACTACGATCTTTTTGCGTTTAAAAATATCCTCGGTACTGACATCCTGCCAGCGAAAAGGATTTTCTCCGCCAACCCCTTCATCACGTACACGGGTTCTAAAAATAACATTGGGTACAGTCAAAAACATATCATTATCTCCTGACTTAAAAGTCACTCTTGCATCAATTTAAAATGTATGAGTATACTCTTCGCACATAAAAATTGAGCATATTGTGTGCGTGATGTTTTGTAGAAAGTAAGGCGGGAAATCTTTGCTGTAGTCACTCTACAGCAAGATTTTCCAACGCAACTACCCGCACCAAATTTACACACCAACCATGCGCGCACAAAATGCTAAATTTTCATGTGGGAAGAGTATAAGGTGGTTTGACGAAATAAAGTTACCAACCTTGCTTGCCTTTTTGCTCCACATCAGCACTAGAAAAACTGTTATGTAGCGAATACTCGACCATAATTATTTTAACATTATTACATGTCTTTTTTTAACTACTCAGCGTAATCAGTCACTGCTCAGATTGCCTTCTCATGTACAAGAGCAAGGCGAAAGCACGGAGTTTACAGATGTACCCAAGCACTTTCCAGACAGCGATTGGACAAAATAGAGGGTAAGAATTGAGGATTTAATAACTTCCGAAAGTTTGACGTAGAATTTTGGTTTCACAGAAGTGCTGATAAAATAGGCGCATAGCACAGGCTATGTAACCATTTTATTAGTGCTTCTGTGGAGCCAGAAGGCAAGTCAAAATCCGGAAGTTCAGACAACCTGATCTCGCGGATAGTGACTTGATGCCAAACCAAATAATGTACAAGGTTGGCACTGAGGAACGAAGTCCAACGTTTTATAGCTTGTCCGTGTTGGACTTCGCAAGCTCAGTACCAACCTACGCCAAATCAGTCTCATATGAAATTCCGGGGTAAATTGGTAACGCATTGATTGTTGGTCCTAAGGGTCTGTCAATAAATAACTTGCCGTTTTTGCGCCCAGATTTAGGTTAGATTTTGTTGATCTGATTGAGCAAAACCGCAGGCGTAGTGTGCTACGTTGAGGATCTTGCGATTGAAGATCGACAGAAAATGACCTGAAGATGGGATGCAAAAACGGCAAGTTATTTATTGACAGCCCCTAAGGTCAGGAAGTCTGAAGTTATTAAATCCTCGCTCCTAAGCTAAATTGTTACTAATTTTTAAGAACATTAAGTAAATGACAGCAGAACTCTCTCAAATATCAGCTCGCTTGGGTATCCCTGATATCACACGTCACATTTTTTTGTGCGCGGATCAAAGCAAGCCAAAATGTTGCCACAAAGAAACCAGCTTGCAAGCCTGGAACTTTCTCAAACTACGCTTGAAAGAACTGGGGCTCGAGGGTACTGGAGGCATCTATCGCACCAAAGCTAATTGTCTGCAAGTCTGCCGACAAGGACCAATTGCCGTGGTTTATCCCGATGCAATTTGGTATCACTCCTGCACACCTGATGTACTTGAACTGATTATTCAGCAGCACTTGATTGGTGGAAAAGTAGTCAGTGAGTATCAATTTATTTGATTAATTGACCGATGTACCCTTCAGCGAGATATTGAATAGATTCTGAATCACTTCCATTCGCCAGTCAAAATAAACCCTCCCCAATAGACAGGATGTTCAAACTCTGGCAATTTTAGCAGCGCTAATTGCGCTTTCCGCAAGGCTTGAGCCTTTGTCATGTCTTGTGTGTAATAATTTTGATAGAAACCAGTAAATACTTTCTGAGCAGCTTCATCAGATACTTGCCACAATGTACCGATAGCACTGCGTACCCCAGCCTGGACTACAACACCACTCAATCCCAGAGGCGAACGATCATCACCTTCAGCGGTTTCGCAGGCACTAAAGCTAATCAAGTCTACCGGCTTATCTGAAAACGCTTCTGCCTGGAATAGTGATATCAGATCGTTCATATTTAATATTTGATCATACGTCATTACATAACTCTGCTCCGGATTGCCAGAGAAAAAGCCATGCGATGCAATGTGGATGATATTCTGTCCCTTTAATATGGCTTGTTCAAAGTTGATTTGTGTAAACTGATCATTTTTCATAACCGGACTGTTCAGCATCGATGAAAGCATCTCCAGTTCAGTATCCACCATCGGTAAGCTTAGTTGATCTGTCAGTTCAGCCACCAACTTCTCGCGCTGTGTCTTGGTCAGTGGTTTATCTCCTGGCTGAAGATTCAAATCTAAATAGTCTTCAACAACGGCTCCAGGTATACTCATTCCCGTCAACAAAAAATCCTTATCATCTATTCTTGATTTTTCCTTTTCTATTAACATCGACATACCGGGATTGGTGACTACCGCATAGTGTTCAATGAGATAGTCTTGTCCGTCGCTGAGTATCCCCAATGGGATTTTACGCAAGACTCCATCCGGAATATAAATCAATGTAGAAATATTATTATTTTTAAGCTCTTTGGCGATTGGTTTTATTAACCACTGATAAAGTTGTTCATTGGGGTTCAGATGATTAGGGCGTAGCTGATTGGAGCGCATGTTGTCGCCATATTGCAAGCCCTTGATAGTCTCCATAACAGAGGTGAACAAGTTATTCACAGAAGCACTAATTTCGTCAGCAGTGATATCGACTCGATAACGACTGATTTTCTGATTGATACTCAACAATAGCTCCAACCGATCAGGTAACAAAATAGGATAAAATATAGCTATATCGCTGTTGTTTTCTTGCCAATCATTTAAAGCTGACTGATTAATATCGCAAGTTTTCCGAAAATAGTCGTTTAACTCTGCCGTCTTAAAACGCTCCCATATTGTTTGTACTTCCTTGAGATCTTTTTCATTCTGTATTGAGTCGTCATCATTTTGTTGCAACAACAAATCGACCAATCCCACATAAACAGGGGCAAGTGTTTTCCTAAACGAAGACGTACCATCTTGATAAAAGATTGGAATATCCCTGCGTATGCTTTCAATATGCGCAACTGCGCGCCGATAGGCTTGAATCGCCTGTTTTGTTTCACCTTTTTTTTGTAATATCTGCGCCTGCTGTTGTTCCCACTTGATCAATAAATCTGGAGAGTTATCCGCAACAATTGCTTGTCTGGTTAACGCCAAAGCTTCACCATTTCGCGCTTGCTCTAGGTATAAGCCACCTAAATAACCTAATGCTTCAGCTTTTTGCCTTGTGGATGGTGTCAACTGTAATACTTCACGGAATGTTTGGTTAGCAAGCAGGGTTTTCTGTTTTTGTTGTGCTTGATAACCGATGGCAAGTAACAATTGACGTTTGATAGAATCATCTGTGAGTTTCTGTGTCAGTTGATAAGCCTGCATTAAAAACTGTGCTGTTGGTGCCGGCTGATACTTGGACACATTGACGTAGCTACTGGCAATTAACGCAGTATCTGAAGTTTGTTGTGCAAAAGCCAGTGCTTTTGTGTATTTTGTTAACGCCTGTGCTGGATTATTTTGTGTTGCATATAACAAACCGAATCGATTGAAAATAGCTGCTGATAACGCTGCATCAGACAATGCTTGAGCGATTTGATTACTTTTATTCAACCATTGCTCTGCCTTGCTAAAGTTTTGCGCACGCACATTGGCTTCACCTAATGCAGCCATTACCGAAGCCTGTTGTTTTCGAGCAGATTCAGAGTGATTATTTTGTACTTGTTGATAAGCATTATGCAGCGTATCCAATGCCATATTGACCTGACCAGTTTGTAACTGCTGTTGTCCGAGTTGCAAACGCTGCTCAAAAGAAGTGAAAGTCGTTGCGAATGCAGTATGGATTGACAAAAGTGCAATCAATGCCGCATAGATTGTTATAGACCGTATCATTGATAACATTCTCTTAAAAAATCCGGGTTGATAACTGAACATGAACACCGTCGTCCTGTAAATCATATTCATTTTGAGAGTCAGGTGACTTAAACGCATGCGCCCAAAACAGCTCTGCGCTCAATATCTTCCATCCCCACTTCAAACCGATACCCGCAGAATACAGGGTTTCATTAATACTCTCATTATGGTTCCAGGCCGCACCAACATCAGCAAAAGGCACAACGACCAGACTATGCCCTGAAAAATCAGCGGGCTGTATCAGCGGGTAATGCAGTTCAGCTGAAACAAAATAGCCTTCGTCCCTAACCCGATAGTTTTCCCGATATCCACGTACCGTCGCATGTCCACCCAACGCAAAACGCTCCAACGGTAACAGCGTATCGTTTGACAATTGCACGCTACCTCGTAAAACCATCTGAACACCATAATCATTGAGGCGATGTGCATAATTAGCCTGGCCGATCCAACTAAAAAACTCACTATCCGCCAAGTCTTTGGAAACAGTAGAGCCAAATGCATCTATACCGATGCTGAAAATAGAGCGTAGTGAAAGCGCATGATTTCGACCACGGTCAATAAAATTCTGAGCCAAACGAACCACACTGACCACAGAGTCACCACTCTGATCAACGCCACCACTAAACGCAAATGGTTGCCCCAACAACGATGTGCTGTTCTCCCGATAGGCAAAGCGAACGTCCATAAGAAATTTTCGGTTCAAACTGTTATAAACAGGATGGCTTAGCCCAAATTCAAAATGATAAAAATCGCTCTCGATATCCAGACGATTCAATGGTGATTCGATGATGTCCGCGTTACTGGTTTGAAAATCGTATAAAAATTTGGTGTTATAGCGATTAATAGGTATCGCATAATTAAAATCCAACAATTTAAGACCTTCGCTAATACCCAACTCAAGACCTGCAATATCTCCGAAGCCAGTTAAATTACGCACATAGCCACCCAATCGTCCAGTATATGCGCCGATGCTGGGTGGAGTATGATTATCAAAGTTTAGATACAGTCCATAGGGTTGAGGGTTACGAGTCACCTCTAAATCAAGTATTGTCGCTCCAGGTGTCGCACCTGGTTTAAGCACACCATTTAAACGGTCAATCAATGGATCGGCTAATAATAATTGGAAGTTCTTCTGCAGCTCAGAAATCTGCAAAGGACCTTGATTATTAACCAACAATCGATTGGCTATATAGCTATCGTGCAACCTTCCAGCATTTGAGATGTTGATTGTTTCCAGGCGTCCCTCAATCACCTCAAATTTAATCATGCGATCACTAATATGCTGATCTTTTAAGATGACACCGGATGA
>JAZGEP010000231.1:0-3296 GCA_036478815.1 Methylococcales bacterium | reverse complement strand
CACGCTTGGCTCGGCTGGCAACGGCCTCGCTGTGAGTGACAATCAACAACGTTTGCTGATGTTGATTAGCCAGCTCAGTTAATAAATCGAGAATGTGCAGACCAGTTTCAGCATCCAGATTGCCAGTGGGCTCGTCGGCAAGCACTAACATGGGCTGATGAATTAAGGCACGAGCAATAGCGATGCGCTGTTGTTCGCCACCAGAAAGCTGATCAGGAAAAGCCTGCTCCCGGCCTTGCAGACCAATCTTGTTGAGCCATTCATCAACCCGTTGTTCGCGTTCAGTTGTGACAACACCACAGAGTTCAAGAGGCAAAGCGACATTTTCGAATACTGTCAGAGTCGGAATCAGATTGAACAATTGGTAAATAAAACCAATATGTTGGCGTCTGAATAAGGTTAACTGCGGCTCTTGCAGATTGCTTATATTCTGTCCGGCAATAGTTACCTGCCCGCTAGCTGGCTTGTCGATACCAGCCAGTAAATTCAACAAGGTTGATTTGCCTGAACCGCTTGCACCCAACAACGCAATCAGCTCTCCGCGTTCAATACTCAGATCAGCATGTGCAATCACTGTATGCATTTGACCAGCTTCCTGGTAAGCATAATTCAAGTCACTGGCTTCGAGTAAGGGTTGGTTGGGCATATGTGATGTTGGAAAAGAAAATTCAGGCGATGATCAGGAAATATGTTCCGGCTATCATAGCGCATGCGTATCCGAAAAACCTTATAGAAGATGAGCTAGGAGACTGCCCGAGAATAGAAGTCGTAGCGAGGGAAAGCTGATTTGAGCCAGCTTTTTCATTATTTGAGGCGAATAGTTGTGCTATTTAACGAAAATAATGACCTTGATCTAAATAGGGGCTGGTCAAATTCAGCTTTTCCGCAGTAGGTTCTCTATTCTCGGACAGCCTCCAGGATTTCTGGGAATGTGTTTGTTGATTGTTGGTACTTTCCAGTGACTTTTTTGCAACTTTTCACTTACAATATATCTGTGGCATAATTTATGTATAAAGGAGTGAGCTTCATGATAAAAGCGTCAACGATCAAATATTTCCTGACTGTTACCGGTATTGCACTGATGAGTGGCTGTGCATCAACACCTGATGATTATTCACCTTACATCCATGATCAATCACAAAATGTTCAACTCTACGATGAAGGTGATGCGCCGGATGGTGATTGGAAAATCCTGAGTGAAGTAACCTCTAATTCTTGTAACAGCAAGACTAAAGATCAAAAAGAAGGCGATGAGGAAGAAGCAAGACAGCTATTAAGTCTGGAAGCTGCAAAAATAAATGCACATGCAGTGATTGATGTTAAATGCTGGACATCTAAAGTCAATTTAAAAAGTAACTGTTGGTCTGCAATCAAATGTAAAGGACTGGCTGTAGAGAAGAAGTAACCATTTCAACTCTCCACTAGGAAGACTAGTGGAGAATAGAAAATTTGATGCTTGAAAAACCTTATTTGGACTGATGTTTCATCGGCTTGGCGACCAATTAAAGGTTAGCGCTGGTAAGCTGCCAGTAGCATTTAAGGGAGTGCCCAGAAATGTTAAATAGCAATGTATTGCAACATTCCTGGGCTTTTTCTGAGATTATTCTGTTTTATCCGTATTATCTGATGTATCTGTTGTAGTCTTATCTTTATTCGGCATCTTAATGTCTTTCACAAAACCGAAAGCGTCTTTTGCACCGGTTTTGAGTAGAAAAACAGAACGCACAAGTGCAGCGCCAATGATTCCAAAAATCAATGGTATGAATTCGTAGAGTATCGCAGTAAAGTTAGTGCCATAGTCAGAGAAATCAGCACCGGTTGCACTTTGCGCTGGCCCCATTGTGGTGGTGTCCGCACCTATGATTACTTGTATAAGGTAGTTAGTTCCATAGCCGGCAATCAGGCATCCAAGAAAAACAGCTGCGCCGATGACTGCCCAGGTAATTGCTGGTTTTTTTACCGTGTGTGCTGTGCGATAAAACCAGGCTCCTACCAGAAGATTTATTACTCCATAAACTGCGCCCATAGTTGACCTCATTTGATTGTAATTTTGAATTCATCGTTCGATTCAGATATAAATCGTACAATGCCTAGAACCCGATTGACCTTTATTGTAGGAGCGAGGGTTTAATAATATCCGAATTTTGACTTGTCTTTTTGTCCGTCTTCCGCGTTGTAGAAACAGTTGCGTAGCTTGCTATGCGCCTGTTTCTACGCCTTGAAGACGAACAGTGATTTGACAAAAAAAATGGTCTGCGTCAAATTTTCGTATATTATTAAATTCTCGCCCCTTAAAATGTCGAACGTATCATTGTGTTATATCACATAATTGTAAAGACAGGTGATCAGAAGTTCATTTATGTTTGTAGGTCGGGCTAGGAGGCTGTCCGAGAATAGAGAACCTACTACGGAAAAGCGGATTTTGGCCCATTGTTCCGATTAAATTCGTTCAATACAACAAGTATTCGCCTCATTATAATCGAAAAAATGGACACAAAACCGCTTTCCCTCGCTACGGCTTCTATTCTCGGACAGCCTCCTAGTCTGGTAGTTATGGTGTTTGGTTGTAACTACTCAGCTTACCCTCTATTTTGTCCAATAGCTGTGTTGAAAGTGCTCATTTATACCTATAAACTCCGCGCTTTCGCCTTGCTCTTGAACAAACTAGAGGGCAATCTGAGCAGTTACAGATTATGCTGAGTTACGTTTGGTTTTAATTGAATATCAGGCGAAAATACTGCTGGCCAATATTTCCCAAATTTGTTGTTTTTAACCCAGCCATTCACGAAAATACCTGCCAGAAACACATCGAATGCTGTCTGCGAGACAGTACAAGAACTCTTTTAACTCATGATAGAATTAACACATGTCTGCCTCTAACCCATTTATTCAGATTGATTCTGAATTCAATACCGATTCAGGTCCGCAACGATCAGTTTATTCGGTATCGCAACTTGCCAGGGAAACCAAAAACCTATTGGCTGATGTATTTCCAAGAGTTTGGGTGGAAGGTGAAATCTCTAATCTGGCACAACCTGCTTCAGGCCATATTTATTTCACTCTGAAAGACGCTAACGCACAAATTCGCTGTGCAATGTTTCGTTCTGCAAAAAGCAAAATGGATTTTATGCCTGCTAACGGTGATCAGGTCCTGGCGCAAGCGCAAGTTAGTCTCTATGAGGCGAGAGGTGACTTTCAACTGATCGTCGAGCACATGGAACAAGCTGGCGATGGTGCTCTGAGGCGCGCGTTTGAAGCATTAAAACAACGCTTGCTGAAAGAAGGCTTGTTTGATC
>JAZGEP010000230.1:0-2338 GCA_036478815.1 Methylococcales bacterium | reverse complement strand
TTGTCAAATTACTGTTCATATTCAAGGCGCGAAAACAGGCGCATAGTGAGCGATGTAACTGTTTTCGCAACACCGAAGATGAGCAAAAAGACAAGTGAATTGTTCAAGTTATTCCATGCACGTTCCTGTGATTGTCTGTACTCTAAAACTACAGACAGCCTGGTGGTTTTGGTAATCCGGCAAATTTACAAGCATATTTGGCTGGTCCTTTTGGGAATAGGCGATACAAGTAGAAACTGTTACCTTTTTCAGCACCGAGTTCGGTTTTAACTGATTTGACGAATAATCTGGCATTAGGTAGATGGTTGAATCGTTGGTAATAGCTGCGAATAAAATGAATGACTTCCCAGTGTTCAGGGGTTAGTTCAATCGTGTCTATTTGTGCCAATTGGATTGCGATGGTTTCTGTCCATAGTGCTGAATCGATTAAAAAACCATCTTTAGTGGTTTCCAATTGAAGTGTGTTGTTGTCCATTCTAGGAGTTTGTTCGAGAATATGAAGTCGTAGCGAGGAAGCGCTGATTTGAGTCAGCCAGTTTGATTACGATTGGTTTCATTATTTGAGGCGAATAGTTGTGCTATTTAACGAAAATAATGACCCTGATACGATTGGGGTTGGCCAAATCCAGCTTTTCCGCAGAAGGCTTTCTATTCTCTGACAGTCTCTCAGTATTCCGTCAATACATGTTGAAAGACTACTAGAGTTATTTCAAGTAACACGATAGATGATGTTCTACTGAAAGTCTGACAAAACCATCGTAGTCAATAAGCTGAATTGGACTTGGTTGATTAGATAATTGAATACCGCGTGCTAAAAGATCAGGTTCCAGCACATAGATATTTTTATCATCAGTATATTCAGATATTAGTATTCCTACCAGATGTCCGGCGTTGACTACAGTGACTGCGCTTTCTATCAATAGCAGCGCATCATCGTTTGTTAGTCGTTGCAAACAGCGTTTGAAGCTGTCGGTTTCCGATGTGTTGGCAATATATAAAACACTCAACAGTTAACCACTTGGTGGTATTGATTCAATAATGCGGAGAATTGATCGCGTTGAATGGTTTCAACAGGTAATAATAAATCATCCACAGTCAAGCCCCGCTCAATTAATGATTCTTGTTCAACAAACAATTGATTGATGTCATATAACGGCAAAGCTTGTAATATCTTGCCAATATTAGGTGATTGTATAGCTTCTGAGACTTGATTGTTTGATAATTGAAACACAGCATCATCCACAAACAGTACAGCAACGGGTTGTTCGAATGCCGCTACTACCATCAATTGATCAAGGCTTTCTCGGGTTTGTGCACCTTGATAGGATGCGCGATTGAGAATAAACAGGAATTTTTTCATGCACGAGGTCTATTAGGCTAAAAAACCATGATGCGATCAGCATCAATCATTGCTTCTACCATTTCTCCCAGACCACCAATGCGAAAACCATCGGCTAGTACCGAACCGCTGTTATGGTCTTGTGGTTTTAGTCCACGTTGTTGTGCTGCGCTGATACACACCAATAAGTCTATATGATATTGTTTGGCAAGTGCAGACCAGTTTGTAATCATGTGAAATTCATTGGCAGGCACTTCTGTGGTTGCAAATGCATTATAGATGCCTTCATGATAAAAGAAGATGCGTTTGATATGATGACCTTGTTGCAGTGCCGCTTGACTAAACAAAAGTGCGGTATATGCTGACTGGCTGTGATAGGGCGCTGTGTTAACCTGGATGATAAAATCCAATGTATTATTCCTGTAAGAGACATATTGAAAGTGTAAGTATTCAGCTTAGGAACGTGCATGAAATAGCTTGAACAATTATGGCGCAGGATTTTTGTTGCTGACGAAACGATCTCAAGAGGCGCATAGTTGTTCTACGCAACGATTGAGATCGTTTCGTCAGGAGCAAAAAGACCAGCCAGAATGTTCAAGTTATTCCATGCACGTTCCTTACCCTCTATTTTATCCAATCGCTGTCTGAAAGTGCTCATTTATTCTACACGACGATTGAGAGCGTTTATGCGGAAGGACGAGTCAGGATGATAAAGTTATTGAATTTTCATCCCATAGTATTGTCTGGCGAACCATTATCCATTACAGATGACTAAATAATTATGCTACGCCGATTGAAAATCAAGTATTCTGCTGTCGCACTGGCAGTTATTATCACCAGTACTGGAGACCTTCCTGTTTACGCACAAAACCCGATAAAGTTGCCGGATTTTGGTGATTCCACTGGGCAATTAATTTCGCCTGAAGAAGAGCAAAAATTCGGCAAACGATTCTTTCATGCTTTAAAACAAAGAGCTGATCTGAATGATGATCTGGAAAT
>JAZGEP010000229.1:0-9457 GCA_036478815.1 Methylococcales bacterium | reverse complement strand
GATTCGGCATTGGATGTCGAACATTGGACAGGTCATAGTGGTTGTATCATTTTGGCTCCGCATCTTGTTGGTCTGAGCAAACAAGCAGTGGGTTTGCCGCATTGGGATGATGCAACTCAGCGCCAACGTGATGAAGGCATGTGCTGGAAACAATCAGATGAGCTTTACAACGAAGGGCAAGCGTTCAAGATTGTGGCCCGCGATGCAAGTGGTGTGATTGTTAGCATTCTGGCTGATAATTATTTTGGTTATTGCAAAAAGGAAGTAAAGACCCACATCAGTTATTCAGCCAATTTATTTGGGATTGCTGAAGAAGAGCATTCCGGTGGCGCTTTAGCATTTCGCCGCAGAAATCACGGTGATGAATATGGCGCTGGAAGTCCAACGCGCGAATCTGGTTTTCACTTCGACAAAATGGTTGAACAGTTTGGCGATTTAATGGATGTTCAGCCGGAAGGCTATGCAATTGATAAACGTTATCCTGAACTTGTGTATGTCCCGCAAGTGCTGCGTATGAACTTAAATGAACAAGCTATTAGCTGGACTAAAAATGGAGTGAGTCATCGCATTCGTCTGCAACCAGGAAAGATTTATATTCAGCCTAATGGCTACAAAATAGAAATGTTGAAACATCCCGGGGCGCCATCATGGCGTTTGGTCGGTACTGATTCGGAAGGTACGTTTTGTCATAAACCCAGTACTGTCTCTGGTGGCGGGAAATCCGAGATTTCAAAGTCTCTTGAAGATGCGGTGCTTTATAACCCACTGTTTATTAATAACTTGAATGAGGACTTGTCTCAGGCTCAAGCAATATTTGATAAAGACTATACTGGTCGTTTTAAACCTGGCCATGAAGATGAGGATCACGACCCCACACGCCAGGTATTGAGTTCTGAGCGTAGCTTAGGGTCAGTGATTAAATTACTAACAGTTTCATCCAGCCATACTCAGGAATATATCGATTGGTTAAAATCTATTCCATCTTATATTCTGGCCTTGGTGTTTTTTATTAAACGCTTCTATCGTCGAGAATGGGGGCAGGAGTTGCGCAAACATTTGACAGTCGATATTGTTGATGGGGCACCAGGTCATGAGCTCAAACTGGGCGATCGTAAAATTATTGCTTCCTATCTGCGCATTGGTTTTGATTTGGAAGGCGAATGGAGAGTCTTCAAAGTTCGGCAGGATTTTATGGCTGCGGAAAAAATACAGATGGAAGATGATATCAGCGCTTCTGTGGTGGTTCCCACAAGTCTCATTCAGCACAGTTGCGCGAAAAATGAAGACAGCTACAGCCTGAAGCTGGTGAGCAATTGTGAATATCGTCTGTTTCAGCGACCTGATGATGCAGTGATTCCCGGCTACGATACTGAAACCGAGCATAATATGGCCTTGCCAGGTAATTTTCTCGCAAACTACGAACCGCTTAGCGGGGACAGGTTAGCCGAGATTGTGGAGGATGTTCTGACCTTCTCAAAATACAGTCCACCAATGCGCGATTTATTAAGTGAAGCTTATACTGAGAAGACAGGCTATGTAGCCTCATCTGCTCATCCGCGGATGGTTAACGGAGAACCCTCTAAAAACCCGCGCTATCTCGAAACGCGGGCCGATTTAATTAACCCGGTACGCAAGTATATCGCAGAGATCGGTGCCAGATTGCATCGCAAAATTGATCTAGATAAAGCTGTTTGTCATCCAGTGAATGCCGTTCTTACCGGGCGCAGAAATAACCCTGCAGAACCAGGTATTCGCCCTTTAGCCGTTTACAATCCCATTCATTATCAGCAACTGCCCGAGTTGTTCATGGACTTTATTAGTTCGCTGACCGGAAAATCACCTTCAACCACTGGAGCAGGGAGTGAAGGCGCATTAACCAAAGGCCCGTTTAACGCATTACGTGCCACAGTCGATTTAAATAATGCACTGGTTTCCTATATTTTGACTGGCTATGCAGGATTTTCCAGCGCAGCTGGTTTTATTGGCTCGAATGTGCGAGTCAATCATGATGTCAGTTTGTTGATTCCGGAAATCTGGACACGCTTGAGTCCAAAACAGCGTCAGCCTGATTATTTGATTGAACAAGGCTACCTGGAAAAAGTTGAAGATATTGAAACTAACGGACAACACGTGCTCGCTAGTCGCCTCGGCTATCGTATCACTGAGAAATTTGTACATGACTTCATGGGTAAAATTTTTGATAATCCCATGGTGGTTTTCACCAAAGATATTCTTAAGCCAGAAACACAAGGGTTAGACGCGTTTGTCGATGGTGTTAACAACATTGTTGAAACCCAGCAGCGTGTTGCTCAGCAATATTTTGATGACGGCAGTATTGAAGATGCTTGCCCGCCGTTGCATGCTTTATTACATATCATGGCGCATGGTGATTATCAAGGCAACGATGTCCACGACCCGGAAATCCGCAAGCTGTTTAGTCGCGACTATCTACTCAAATCAGACTGGTATGCTCAGCGTCTGCAACAAAAACAGCAACGGGATATTGCATTATGGCAACGCCACGCCAGTCATCTGCAATCCTTTACCGATCAAACCAGCCATATAGATGATCCGGAATATGCACAAATCAAGACCCGTTTGCAACTGGCAACTGGCAAACTGAAACAAGTGCAGAGTACAGATTACGTTGATTTTCTGAAAGGCACGATTGGTGCGGATGCACTTTGACGGCTACAACTTCGGATAATATAGCTCATAAACAACAACACAGCGTAGACTATTTGTGCAGCTTTGTTTTTGAAATAGGATAATGGACCATCATAAAAATTCACGCCACTTTATTAAAAAGACTTTATTACGAAAGATACTTTAGCTAAGATTTTATTGTGTAATCTATCAGCACAAGTCGTGGCCGATGAGATGATAAAAAAATCTGTTCGAAAGATCTAATGAACTTAAATAAAAGTGTATGTTTGAAGTTATCAACAAGACTTTTTGATCTATATTCGAGGTTTCAATCAGCAACTTAACCCACCAGATTTAGCTGGTGGGTGTTTAGTTTTGATTACTCATATTCACCTAATAGGGTTATTATAGTTGAGTTTAGAAGGGTTCTAAATTTAACCATTTCTATAGTGCCCATAGCTATCAATACGTTATGTGCTGATGAAAAAAATTCAGGCAATAGAATAGCTCTACTCTAGACCAATTCAGAAATGCTTTCTGCGGCTCGTTTGACATCTAAGAAAATCAATCCAAGCTTGGTCTGAGGCTTTGCCAGTACTGTTAACACTGCATCTTCGCCAGCTTGAATCATTAGTACATAACCCTTGTCACCTTTGATCAAGACCTGTTCCAATCTTCCTCTAGCCAGTTCTTGTGAGGTTCTGTCTCCTAATGACAACATTGCTGCACTCATGGCACCAACTCGATCCTCGTCCATACCCTGGGGCAGAACTGCGGCCATCATCAAGCCATCGGTGGAAACCAATCCAGATGCCTCAATATCAGCAGTGGAACCGTTTAATTCAGTTAAAATGGTTGTTAGCATTTCAGCACGCATAATGCCTCCTTATAAAATTAGTTGCTATTTCAAGTATGCACTTGTAAAGGTGCATAGCGGGTGGTTAATGTCCAAACTAAACGGACAAAATGTGGATGATTGAAGTGAGGAATACCGGTCATTACCAGAGCAAAGCGGTGTTTACCTACATGCAATGGCCAAATACCCAAGCGACTGTTACCAGTTGCATCGAGCACCCCCCATGACTCACTGCCTATATTCAGATTGTTCAGCAACAGGTTTGCATGGCGATCCTGCAATTTCATCATGTCAGCACTCAAGGCCGCCAGCTCTTCAGCCGTTTCATGTGGAAAACCAGCAGATGCTAGATAAAATCCTTCTGAATCTGCTAGTAATGTTTTGCCATTTTCAGTGAGTTCGGAAAGTAGTTCAGGCAAAATATCTTCCAGGGGTTCATCCGACATAACAAGTGGAGTATTAAGTCCTTGTACCCAGCGCAAAGAATGCAGACGATGCAGTAAGGTCAGCGATTGATCCAGTGATTTACTTTCACTGAGAACAGGCAAAAACTCTTCAGTCATCTCTGGTGTCTGAGAACAACCCAATAAATTACGTAATAATCGACGAGGGGGTGTATCTACCGCTTCGGCGATTGCGTAATAGGCACCAGCAGGCGTAGGCTTAAGAAAAATATTTTCACGCAGTTTTAAATTCGACATTATTTTCCTCTTGCTCTAAGTTTAATCCTGGATCCAAGCTAAACAACAGCGCCTGTACTAACAACGACACATCGGTTTTACTACGAGCGTCTACTTCAAAAACTGGCGCACGAATATTTAGTTTGGTTAAAGCTAAATGGTAGTCGTTCAAATAAGGTTCTTCCTTGAGATCCGTTTGAGTAACTCCGATTGCCACGGCTGTCGATTTGATCAGTGTTTCAAAGCGTTGTAGAAAAAAACTCAAATCCTTTAAAGGGTCAGGTCTGTTGTTGTTGATCAATATCATTAAACCAATTCCACCAGTAGATAAAATGTCCCACATGAAATCGAAACGTTCCTGTCCTGGCGTCCCATACAAGTGGAGTTTTTCTCCTCCTGGCAAATGCATGACTCCGTAATCTAACGCAACAGTGGTGTCTCGTTTGCGTTGCTTGGTCATATCAGTAGCAGCTTCATCTGTACGAACTGGTGGTTCGTCACTAATACTGGCAATGGCAGTGGTTTTTCCTGCACCAACTGGACCGGTAAATATAAGTTTATGCTGTCCCATGTTTACTGCCTATTTTCTGTTGAAACGTGACAAAATTCGTCGCAACAAACCGGTATTGGCGCGATTTGTTGTTGAAGACTCTGCTGATGTAGTCGGTTGATTCTGAGTTGTTTCGATCAAACCAAGCGCATTGGCAGCGCTGATAAACCCATAGACTTCCTTGTGTTCAATATCAAGTATCTCTGCAATACGAAGCGGCGATACTGGTGCGTGGAACAATAAAGCACAGATTTGTACTGCATGATCCGGGCATAAAAAGCGGGTGATATTAGGCCAACATTTAAGTTTTAATAGCTGCCTTTCTGTGATACCCAACGGAAGCTGTCCTCCTGCATTCCACCAAGCGACCTTCCATAAAAAGGCATCCATGGATTGGAAAGAACCTGAAAATTTATCAGTATTAAACATTGGTTCTGGAGTGAGTTTTATTTCAGCACTACGCTGAGATTCTTGTGAATAGTGACGAGCAAATGTTTTTAACGGCAGTCGACAAAATGCCTGTAACTTTTGGTCATCAGCATCCACCCAGACTTGACGCGTTTTAGGAAAGATGATGATTGGTTGCCACCAAGCATCTAAACGTAAATTAAATCCAGCTGTTTTGGATTTACTATAAGCTGTCTTTAGAGCTCCTTGTAGATAGTCAGCTGGATTATATTGTGCTGCATTGGTTCGGTTCGATATCCCGGTGCGTGCAACTTGACGATCATTGAGCGCTTGTTTATCGCTCACAGCATTTGCGGCCTGATGGATGGAGCCCTCTTTTTCTTTCCCAACCACGATTTTGGTGGAAACAAGCATATTACGGGCCTGAGCCAAGGCTTGTATTAAATCGTCTTGTCTAAATGGTTTCTTCACATGGATGAGGTTATCATCCTGATGATCATCAACTGATAAACTGATAATCGGTCGATCTGGATATTGATGGCGTAAATTGTCCATCAATGACTTCGCCTGATAGGTATCAAAATCAATGATACAAACCTCAGCTTGATCGTCCTCTACCAAGTGATAACGCTTACGAATGAAGGCTCGCACAACCTTGATTAGTTGACTATTGGATTCAGGAATAGAAACTTGTAATGTTTTTTCTGTACTCATTAGCTTTTTTTCAATTTGACGTTGTGAAAAGGGAAACGGCTTCGTTCCATGATTTATCCAGATATCCACGAATTTGGAGCAATTGATAACTACTGCGAAAATCTGCTTCATTTCTGGTGGCACAATAGATTTCCAGCAAATCCTGCCTGATTTCTGCTCGTTCTGGCTCAATTTTAAGTTGAGATTCCAGAATTTCCTGAGCTTGTTCAATCTGACCTGATTCCAGGCATAGACGTGCAGTGTTCACCGGATCTAAATCTGTAGATTGATCACTGGATGTTGCTGTTATTAACACCAGGTCTTGATCTTCATCGAGCATTCCATCATGCAAAACAGAGCGCGAGGAGAACGGTAAGTTTCGAGATGGAATTTGACCACTGATGGCTTGTTCCAGCGCAGGTATCATCTCATCAGGCAAGTGGTTACTCGCCTTGCTCAATATGCGTTGACGCATATCTTGTCCTTTGTCTTCCAAAATATAGAATAAATCCAATACAGCCGCATAAACAGCTTCTTGATTCTTCATACGAATGGCGCTGTCAATACGACAAACATGAATACTCAATTCTTTTGGCCTGCGTTGTACCTGCCGACTTAAAAACATGTATCTCGTTGCAGCTTGAACATGCGTAGGAAAGCGCAAACGGTAAAAGTCCTTTAGGGCAAATGCTCCTTCCCAAGGAAAGAGTTTGTCAGAAATTACTATAGTCATGTGCGCTTGTCTCGTATACGAATCTGTAAGTTAATCAGTTGAATTAGAGTATAGACGGTATTATCAATTGTTTGAGATATACAACGGAGTAATGAAGAACATACCAATAAATTTGAGATGCCCATGCATTACTTTAAGCCATTCCATACTGGTTGTATAACATCTTAAGCATTTGCAATTCTCCATCTTCCGGCTTACACCAACCATCAATCTCAATATCTTTAAGAATTTGCCGTCCCTGTTCATCGCTACCCATATCTAATAACAAATTTTGAAAGGTTGCATGCACGTCGCTGATATAAGGTGCAGCACAAAAAAGATGGAATGCAAAATTTGTTTCACTTTCATCAACGATGCGTGTTGAACCTCGCGCAAAAGACGATAGTCCTTCATAGGTTTTCTTCAAAATAAACAACACATCCGCTTGTTTGCGAATCATTAACTGCAACGCTTTAATTTCATTGCCTGCAAAAACAAAGTCGAAAGTTTCCGAATCCATTTCATTTTCATCGCACAGCGATCGCCCCAAAATGTAAACGAAACTATTTTGTGTCGCTGTCACCACTTTGGGCTTGCTAAGCGCTACCAAATCCCGGTTGTCATCAGCCCGCATCAGGATCACAACTTCATCAGCTTCGGTCGTCGGCCGGACCAACGGTACAAAACCTTTATTCTGTATCAACGCACAAGCATCAAACGGTTTGGAAAACAAGATGTCTGTCGACAATTGCCCCAAGTCTTCTCCCAACTTTGGCTGTTCTAGGTGAATCGCTCGCTCTAGTTTGCGTTGCAGATAGGTATTGAATAAATACCAACCACTTAATTGTTGACCTGTTTGCAGGTTTGCGACGAATTTCAACGTTGCATTGGCAGAGGGACTTACTTGCGGTTGCGTTTCACTACTGATTCCAGGTTCAAATGGTGCTGCAGGTTCATTGGCCTTTGCGTTTCCTTTAGCTGAACCGGCACTATTTTTTGCACCACGAATGAAACGTCCTAATCCAGTAATTTTGAACAACATACTGGTCATGCGGTTTAAGTTTGCAACCTCAATTGTCTTACCTGCTGTTTCCCATATGTCAAACAGTTTCAATAACAATGACAATCCCATTGAATTGACTCGAATAACATTTTTAAAATCCAGCAATATTTGAGTATTCAATTTGTGAGCCGCCAATCCCATGCTTTCCAATACAGGTTCAGCGTGTACATCGATTGACCCAATGCGGTCAAAAATACTGGTATCTTTGTCAGCTGAAGAAACGGCTTCTACCTTAAAAGTTTTTGTCACATTAATCGTTTGTGTAGTAACCATTAGATTTGTACCTCTTCTTGCTCTTCAACATGGTTCAGAAATTGAAAACCAGTATTCAAATTTAATTCAAATTGCTCATTGAGATCCCAAAGCACAGTTATTTGGGTGCTTTTATGTGGATGTACTCGAACTTGCAGATAGTCCGACAAGCGCCACATCATGTACAAGCCGCCTCCACCAGTACCCGCAGTCACACCGTGTTGCATCGCCTGCGAAATACTTTTCATAAATACTGACGGCGTCAATGTTCCCCAGTTATCCGTCACCATCATCCCAAGCACATTATTATTGAGTGCGATATCGATGCGTACTTCTTCATTGTCATTCAGTTCGCGACCTTCACCTTTGCTATAATAAGCCTTGTCTTGACCATCTCTGGGAGCTGCGTAGAGACCATTTTCTAACATTTCATCCATTAGAACGGCAAGACTTTCAATATAGTCTTGTTGAACCGTGTTTTGCTCTGTCAGCCATGCCATCACTTCTTCCATGATGAACGGTTTATCTTCACTGTCTGTCAGCTGAAATTGGCGTCTTTTGACATCATGAGGAAGAATCGAATAAAGATCATCATCAATACTTTGGTGATGCTGATTCATAAACCGACTCCAACCTAAGCGATGGCAGAGTTTATCGTTCTTTGGTAAGACTCGATATATTCTGTCTTGCCTGAGACGCGGAAGCAGATCTGCAAAATCTCCTTCAGGAAACATTGCTAAATATTGACGTGAAATCCGCGGAATGGCTTGTGTACCCTGACGATAGACAGCATCGGTAATGCGGATAATATCACTTGGTTCCGAATCACCCATTGAAGTTGAGGATTGCACCACACGATCTGTATGATTCATCACCACAAAGGTAATATCGTCGGTAAACACAGTACGACCGGTGTGTGCTCTCAGTGCTGAGAGTAATTGTTCAAAAATCACTTCCGGTTCAGCATCGCCATAGGTATCAAGAATACTTTCCAATCGATCATAGCCAAACTCTTCACCGAACGGTGACTCTTCTTCAACAAGTCCATCAGTGAATAAAAACAGGCGATCTCCAACATCCAGCTGATGCGTTGTTTCTGATGATTGATAATCAGCGTCTGCACTTTGTCCCAATGGTAAGCCTGAGGCTTCGATCATCGTCCATTGGCGACTTTCTTTTTGACGTCTGTAAGGAAGTACGTGACCAGCATTAGCAAATTGAAGAGCACCAGTTTTAGCATCCAGTGTAATGCAAGCCATGGTCATTAATAGCTCTTGCTGAGCTGTTTCCAGCATGGTTTCGTTGAGGGCTTCCAGAATCGCGCTTGGTGCACTGATGCCTTTATGGATCAGTGATGAAACGCCTGCTTTCGCCGCACTCACCACCGTACCTGCTGCAACACCGTGTCCGCTTACGTCACCAACCAAAACAATCGATTGATTTCCATCAATATCGAAATAGTCGTAATAGTCTCCACCAACTTCGCTTGATGTCAGCATTTTTGCGTGTCCATGCAATCCAGGCAAATCAATTTTCGGGTCTGCCATCATGACTTTTTGTAGTGATGCAGCAAGGTTAACTTCGGACTGTAAGCGTT
>JAZGEP010000228.1:0-28405 GCA_036478815.1 Methylococcales bacterium | reverse complement strand
CTGCCAGTTATATAGACTTTCTCCGATGCCGGATACGATGTCATATCAACTGTTTTCTTGTTGATTGAGGTTCCGGATTGTTCCTTTACTGCGCTCATGTTGTTCTCCGCTTGTACCATGCTGTTGTTTATGTTGAACAGATTTAAGACAGCAAGTATTTTACTCGTCGTCTATAGTGTTGGATAGCTTTGCAAATTATCTTGCACTAATCCAGGTGTAAAGACAATGTTAAGGTGCGAGGATTTAATAACTTCCTGATTTGGACATTATTAAATCCGCGCTCCTAACCAAACTGTGCCACTACAAAAGCAACACTGATTGATTGCTGGTGTGTTCGGCACATGACTAAAAATGAAGTCTAAATTAATTGATTACACCTGTATTTTACAAGCAGATTCATTCAAGCGCTTCAATAATACTCTCCCGTACACTCTCCCGCACATGAAATTTTAGCATCCAGTGCGCGTACTATTCCATGGATAGCTGTGTTATGAAACCTTGCTATAGAACAACTATAGCAAGGTTTCCCGCCTTGCTCTCCACAAAATAGTGCGTACACTGAATGCTGAAATTTCAGTAACTTGCTCAGATTACCCTCTATTTTGTCCAATCGCTGTCTGGAAAGTGCTCATTTACACCTGTAAACTCCGCGCTTTCGCCTTGCTCTTGAACAAAATAGAGGGCAATCTGAGCAGTTACGGGTTACGCTGAGTACAAATTTCATGAGCGGAGAGTACAAATTCACAACATCAGGTATAATGATCTGCTTTTTGTCAGGCGTTGCAATGCTATCAGCGCTGGTATAACCTCACATGAATGATATTACAGAAATTACAATCAGATGAACTTGGACATTATGGGTAATCCCTACGGCACAGATGATCTTCGCATCGTTGAGATGAAGGAAGTTGTGGCACCTGTGCAGTTACATCAGAACTTCCCAGTGACTGAGACAGCATCAGCCACTATCATTGGCGCTCGACAAGCTATTCATGATGTTTTACATAAAAGCGATGACAGATTGCTGGTCATTATTGGGCCGTGCTCGATTCATGACACCAAGGCAGCGCGTGAATATGCTGAGTATTTAAGCAGTGTACGCGATCAATATAAAAACCAGTTGATTATTGTGATGCGGGTTTATTTTGAAAAACCACGTACCACAGTGGGCTGGAAAGGTCTGATTAATGATCCTGATCTTGACGAGAGCTTTGATATTAATAAGGGGTTGCGTCTGGCTCGCAGTTTGTTACGCGACTTGAATGAAATAGGTATTCCAGTTGCGACTGAATATCTTGACTTAATCACGCCACAATACTTATCAGATTTGGTTGCATGGGGTGCAATTGGTGCGCGTACTACCGAAAGCCAGGTGCACCGGGAATTGGCTTCCGGGCTTTCCTGTCCGGTGGGTTTCAAAAATGCCACCGATGGATCAATTATGGTTGCTATCGATGCGATTCGTGCCTCACAGCGTCCGCATCATTTTTTATCGGTCACAAAAGCGGGACACTCAGCTATTTTTGCAACCGCAGGTAATGAAGACAGTCACTTAATTTTGCGTGGTGGAAAACAACCCAATTATGATGCACAACATATTGCATCTGCGATACAAACTATGGAATCCAGCGGATTATCGGCTAATATTATGGTTGATTTCAGTCATGCAAATAGTCAAAAGCAATACCAGAAACAGCTTGAGGTTGGTGCTGATATTGCCGAACAAATTGCTGTCGGAAATCGCAATATTATAGGTACAATGATTGAAAGCCATCTGGTTGCTGGTCGGCAGGAGAAAACACCTGGAAAAATTCTGGTTTATGGGCAAAGTATTACCGATGCTTGTCTGGGGTTGGATGATAGCAAGGCTTTGTTAGAGCTGCTAGCTGAAGCAGTTGAGAAGCGGCGTTCCAGTTGATGATTCATTCAAAGTAACTCAGCTTACCCACTCATGTCCAATCGCTGTCTGGAAAGCACTCATTTACACCTGTAAACTCCGCGCTTTCGCCTTGCTCTTGTACATGAGTGGGCAATCTGAGCAGTTACAATTCAAATATATATATAACAGAAATAAACAATCATGAGTAATTCTTCAATTCAGATTTTAGTCAACGGCGAAACAAAGCAAATCAATACAGCAATGTCTCTGCAACAATTGCTAGGCGACCTGGAATTATCGCAGCAGCGCATCGCTGTGGAACTGAATCATGAAATTGTTCCACATTCAGACTATTCTTCATATCATCTGCAAGCCGGTGACAAAATTGAGATAGTGCGTGCGATTGGCGGTGGTGAAGCAGATGATCTGGTGGTCGCAGGAAAGCATTATCAGTCGCGATTATTAGTGGGTACTGGAAAATACAAAGACATGGAGCAAACCCGCCTGGCAATTGAAGCCAGTGGAGCCGAGATTGTCACTGTAGCGATTCGACGCACTAACATCGGCCAGAATGCTGATGAGCCAAATCTTCTGGATGTCATTTCGCCAGATCACTACACCATATTGCCGAATACAGCGGGTTGTTACACAGTGGATGATGCCGTACGCACTTGTCGCCTGGCTCGAGAATTATTAGGCGACCATCGTTTGGTGAAACTGGAAGTATTGGGTGATGAAAAAACCTTGTATCCCGATGTACCGGCAACCCTGGAAGCTGCCAAAATATTGGTAGACGATGGTTTTGAAGTCATGGTTTATACCAGCGATGATCCCATTGCTGCTCGTCAACTGGAACAGATTGGCTGTGTTGCCGTGATGCCATTAGCCGCTCCCATAGGGTCAGGGTTGGGAATTCGCAACCCTTATAATATTTTGACCATTGTTGAAAATGCCAACGTGCCGATATTAGTCGATGCTGGAGTCGGCACAGCCTCCGATGCCAGTATCGCAATGGAACTAGGTTGTGATGGTGTGTTGATGAATACAGCGATTGCAGAAGCCAATGACCCCATATTGATGGCCTCTGCAATGAAAAAAGGCATTGAAGCTGGTCGTGAGGCATTTCTGGCTGGGCGTATGCCGCGAAAACGCTATGCTTCTGCATCATCACCTGTGGATGGTTTGTTTCTATAAAGCGCTTTTTCTCAGGCAGCTGTCTTTTGGTAATTAATGCGTTATGACCGCAGAACCACAATCCGATCCAGTCCATAAGCGCCATATTCGTAGTTTTATTCGTAGAGACAGCCGTTTAACCGTTGGGCAACAGACCGCGATCGATTCTGGATGGGCTCGCTATGGTCTGGAGGTTACTGATCAACCCGTAAATCTGAACTCTGTATTCGAAAATACTGCTCCTGTGATTGTCGAGATTGGTTTTGGCGATGGTGAAGCTCTGGCTAAAATGGCTGCTCAACATCCGCAATATAATTTTATTGGCATAGAGACCCATAAACCAGGTGTTGGTCACTTGCTCATAGAGCTGGCTCAACGCGAGCTGAACAACGTGCGAATATACAATGCAGATGTTATCTCAGTGTTATCTGATTCGATAGTAAACCAGTCTGTTAGTGGCATACATATTTTTTTTCCTGACCCTTGGCAAAAAAGACGCCATCACAAAAGACGCTTGATCGACACAGCATTCATTGATCAAATCGCTCATAAATTGTGTATTGGCGGGTATCTTTTTATTGCAACTGACTGGGCTGACTATGGGCGCTGGATTGAGAAAATTATGTTTGCAGATGATTGTCCGTTGCTAGAGGTAACACAATCAGGCCAATCTGAAATCATTATTCCTGAACGCCCGCAAACCAAATTTGAATCCAGAGGATTAGGTTTGGGTCATGTAATTCGTGAGTTTAGGTTTTTCAGGCAGCAATAAAAAAGCCCTGTAAAACAGGGCTTTTTCAAATACACGCATGAATTAATCACAGGCGGATCAGTTCTAGATTATTTTGCAATGTTTCTGATATCAGATCCAATAATCAGTGAAACGGTGTTTTATCCTGTAGCGCTTAGTGCAGAATCATTATGACCACCATGATCTTTCTCCAAATCTATTCCAGTCATAGGCTGCTGAAGGTCGTCTTTAATTTGTTGTAGTTCATCAAGGCGTTTTTGTAATCCAACTAATGCAGTTTGCAATTCTTTCAGATCATTATCAACACTTTCATTGGCACTATTGACCTTACGTAAGACTACAAGTCTGTTCTCGATATACTTCTTCTGTTCTTTAATCGTATGCAGAATAGGAGTCATGACTGAAGATGCCCAGTTAATGGAATCCTGATGCGCTCTCTCAAACAAATCCTTGGCTTTATAGATAATCGAACCATAGAATCTGTCGATAACAATACGTTGCTCCATTAATGTTGCTGCCGCACTGCTTCGGAAAATTTCTGCTTCATCAAAGATTTCTTCCAGTTCAAACTGATATTTTTTGATGGAAAATAATTGCGGTTTAATGTCTTCGAAGCCTTCTTCCTGCTCAAACTTTCTATAAATCGCTTTGACTAGACGGCGAGTTTCTTCAGTTGCATCAACCGCATCTTGTAATAGATATTGAAGGTCTTCCAATAATACCTTCATGACATTTTTCATGCCCATGGTTGTTGCCTTAGAGACCATTTGAGGCTTGGTTTTCTCCATAATATCTTGACAACGAACAGGGTCAAGCGACTCGACTAGTCTTTTTGCTTGTTGGGCAAAAACACGACGACTGGATTGAAAAGCATCAACATTACCCAAGTATCGGCTTTGCTCTTCTCTAGCTTCGACCATCAGTTTGTTATTGGCGCTCTGGCTTTGTCCATCAACTTTACGTAGCTCATCCAGTTGCCGCTTAATATTCAACATCTTATTGGTGACGACCCTTGCTGAACCATCCACCAAGTACAAGACATTATCATTCACTGACGTTAACAAAATCTCCTGACGTTTGTTCAATACGATGTCTGATAGATAGGCTTCAAAAGCAGGTACACCAGTTTTTTGCAGCTGACGTGTATCACCTTTAATTTTAGATAACAAGCCACCTTTTGCTGTTAAAGGAAAAATCATTTCTTCAGAGATATTCAAAATAGAACAGACAGACTGAACTTGAGATTGAATGGAATCATTAATCAATTCATCGCTATTGATATCGTCCCATAAGGTGTCGATCTTGTTCATCACCACAGCAAGCCCATGCTGTTCACTGGTGCGAAAACTCTTGACATAATTACGCCACATATCAAGATCGCTTTTGGTGACACCGGTGTCAGCGGCCAACACAAAAACAATTGCTTGAGCACTTGGCAACAAGCTCAAGGTTAGTTCAGGCTCAGTACCAAGTGCATTCAGACCTGGTGTATCCAGAATAGCCAAACCTTGTTTTAACAAAGGATGAGGAAATGAGATCATTGCGTGACGCCAGCGCGGAATTTCAACCAACTCATCAAGCTGGTCTTGGTTGCCGTGCACTTCTTCATGATAGAGACCGAGCTCTTTGGCTTCGTCAATAGTGACTTTTTTGACAGCAGCGACTTCTCGAAAAGCTTCCTGCATTTCTTCTGGAGAATCTGCTGAAAACTCGATTTCCGACCAGGCTTCAGGCTTGTTTCTGAAACCAATCAGTGGTAATGGGTCTAATCTGGTTTCAATTGGTAACAAACGGACGTAATTTCCACCATCCTGGTCGTAAAATAATTCTGCAGGACACATGGTTGTTCGACCAGGTGTTGAAGGCAGCAATCGTAAACCTGTTTCTGCAAAAAACAAGGCATTAATCAGCTCTGTTTTTCCGCGTGAAAATTCAGCAGCAAAGGCGATGGTGATGCGATCATTTTGCAGATTACTCAGCGTATTTTGAACTATTTCTTCAATCTTGGGGTCTGTTAGATTCAGGGAATCCAGCCAGGATTGATAGCGTTTCACTGCTTTGGATAGATTATGCCGCCATTGTGCATAAGACTGCAACTGATCCTGGAATTGCATGTTACTCATAATTTTGAATCTCTCTGCCTGCCACTCTAGGGTGGATTTAACTCATCAAGTTGTTTTGTTTACTGCTTCTGAAAGTGTAGACTAATTTTAACAACCGGTGAATACTTATTATTAATTTCTATAGTGTGAAAGCCTAAATGGCTTTTATTCAAGTTTATTTCGAGCAGACTATGGAGTGAGGATTTAATAACTTCCGGAAGTTTGACGTAGAATTTTGTTTCACAGGAGCACTAATAAAATAGGCGCGTAGCAGGGCTACGTAACTATTTTATTGGTGCTCCTGTGGAGCCAAAAGGCAAGTCAAAATCCGGAAGTTATTAAATCCTCACTCCTATATAGATGAACCTTGTTTTTTCTCATCAGTGTCAATAGATTGCCATTTAGTATTCTAATCAATCGGCTCTTCAGTCTCGGGCTGAATGAGTGCAATCACAGTCCAACCCGACGTTAGCTCTATGTTATCGTTGGGAACAAAAACGCGTAAGCGACTATCAGGTGTTAACGCGAATAATAGAATTGCACGTTTTCCATGTTTTTTACGGTACTCATCAAACATAAAGTCATCAGATAACCGGGTAATCCTGATTTCTGCTTTTTTCGATATCAAGCTAGCGAACTTTTTGTAAGTTAACCCCTCCGTTGCAAATATATTGCCACGTAGTTTAGAAGCTGTTTTATGTCGAGAGCTGGATTTGTCGTTCTCTGTTTGTATAGTATAGACCCGATTTCTACCAAATTCATGACGATAACGCAATACTGCGAGTGAATTTAATTCAGAATCAGGGGAAACAGCCAGTAACCGACCTATTCCGACCAGGTCCAGCTCTTGCTCAGCTTCTTCTGATACCGGATTTCCATAAAAAACAGATAGACCTGCCATACGAGCTGCTTTGATATATTCCCAGTTGGAATCTGCCAATATAGTCCGGAAACCCGCTTCTGTCAGCGCTATGGCGATTGCGCGAGCGATTGGGTTCGCGCCAACAATCAAAAAACCTTTTGGTTCAGGTTCTGAAACAGCAAGCAGTCGAGCTAATGGTGCGGTAATCAGACTATAGATTACGACAGTGCCGATAATCACAAAAAAGGTGAGCGGCACCAGGCGTTCAGCTTGTTGGTAACCACTTTCAGCCAGGCGCATCGCCACCAGAGCAGCAACCGCAGCTGCGACAATGCCACGTGGAGCAAGGGCGGCAATCACTGTGCGCTCACGCCAGTTAAGACTGGATGTTAGACAAGACAATGCTACGCTGACAGGGCGTATCAATAGAATCAGAATCGCAAGTAAGGTAAGTTCAGGCCAGCCTATGTTGGTTAAACTTTCTGGTGTTAAACGCGCTGCTAAAAGTATAAACAAAGCAGAGATTAACAGCGCCGACAGCGTTTCTTTAAAATGCAAAATGTCTTGTATATCAACATCATCCATATTTGCCAACCAAATCCCCAGGACTGTCACGGCAAACAGACCGGACTCTTCCTGTAGCAGGTTTGCAAACACAAAAATAGCTAAAACCACGATGAGGGTAGCAAAGCTCCGTAAATGCTCTGGAAGTGTATGATTTCTTAAGACAATACCCCACATGTATCCTGCTAAAGCCCCTGTAACTCCTCCTACACCTAATAATTTGAAGAACGCGAGCACACTATGCATGAATGGATAACCGACATTGCTGGCAATAATAAATTCATAGACCAATACCACGAGCAGCGCCCCCAAAGGGTCAATTAGGATGCCTTCCCATCTTAAAATATTGGCAATTGATGCGTTGGGTCGAATGGCACGCAGCATTGGGATAATCACTGTTGGTCCTGTTACGGACACTAATGCTCCAAATAACCAGGCGATTGGCCAATCAAGTACTAGCAGGTAATGTGAAATAATCGCTGTTAATATCCAGGTCACTAACAACCCAAGGGTGATCAGATTACGCACCACACCTCCATGTTCACGAATTTCCTTCCACTTTAGAGTTAAACTACCTTCAAAAAGAATAATCGAGACAGACAAAGACACAAAAGGAAACAGCAAATCACCAAAGATTTGGTCTACATCAATCAGATTTAATAGTGGCCCGATAATCAAACCTGAAAGTAACAGCAATAAAATGGCAGGTAGTTTAATTCGCCAGGCAAGCCATTGACAAACCAAACTAATAATTCCGACCGATACTAATACGAGGCTAATGTTATGCAAAAAAATATCCTTGGTTTTGAGGCTTTAATAAACCCGAAATTATAACGGGGAATTTAAGTTGATACCTTTGTAGAAACGACTAAAGTCGCACCTACAACGTAATATTGTTTTGAAATAAATAGATGGAATTATAACAAAATCTCATAAATATCTGTAACCTGTTGATTTTACACAATTAGATTGAGTTTTCTAAAGCTTGCTTGCTCAATTGATTGGAAAAAGCTGATGGGGTAAATGGCTTGTCATTTAGAGCGATTGGCAGGTTGTCGCAAATTTTCAGTCACTTGTTGAGCTGCTATTACTAATATTGGCAGCCAAAAATAGAGCCACATTGGTCTTGGGTGGTCAATCAGTTTGTTGCCATCTGTGAGCCCACAAATGATGCCGAACAGTAGAAATGCCAGAAATTTAACTTGCCCATTGTCTTGGTAGTGTCTATAGGCGATGTTTAAGCTATGAGTTAATAATAGCAATAACGCCAGCAGACCAATTACACCGCCATACAGCATGGTTGCCAAGAAAATATTATGGGGATGCGGGATGCAGCTGCAAGCTGGAAAAGCGATGGTTTCATTGGTACTTAGCCCCAATCCATACCATGGTGAGTCCATGATGCGTTGCCAAATATATTGCCAGATTTGCAAACGATAGGTATCACCACCATTACGAGAAATGAAGGCAGGTGTCTCAATCACATCAGCTACCATCAACACTCCAGCCATGATCGCTGCGATGATAAAGCCTGTTACAGGTTTCCGGTATTTTCCAGATAAGAGTTCAGCAATACAAATTGTACCAATTAACGCAAGCAATGGTCCTCGACTTTGCGTTAACACCATATTCAGCATTAATATTGCCATGCCAATCAATTTTATCCATCGTTGATATGGATGGTTAAGCCGACAACCATACAACAACATGATTGCAGCAAATCCATAGGTAGACGCGCTGAGGATTTCATGCTCTAAAATACCAAAATTCTTGAGTCGGTCTGGAGGTGGATATAAGCTGCTGTCATATAAAAGCATCGAGACAACAGCCATAACCACTGCAACGCTGGCAATCACTTTGCAGAGTTTATTCAGATATTGCGGACTGTAATAAGCCATGATCATACACGCAAATCCGAGCATGTAGAGCAATCGTTTGCTGTATTTTACCCAGTCGTTAATTGTGGTTTGTTCTCCCCAGGCGAGTGATAATGTTAGATAACCCAGGAAGATGATTGCCAGACGAAAAACAGAAGATTGCCAGTAACCAACGATATCTTGTCGACGTAGTGACAGCAGAAAAGGTAGCAGAACCAGTGCATAATAAGCTGTATTATGAGGTTTTGATTTAGGGAAAAAATAAAAACCAGCCAGAAAAATCAACAATGTCCAGTAAACAAATTGTCGTAAGTTTTCTCTTGCGGGGAATATCTGATGCATTTGTATTAACCGGTTATCTGGCTAATAGTAGTGAATAGTTGCTGTTGGAACTGTTGGCCATTAAAATTGGATAATAAGTGTTGATAGCTAGCCTCACCTAGTTGAGTGCGCTGGTTGTTATCCAGCTGTATTATGTTGTCAATCGCCCTAGCCAGTTCTGGTGCATTAGCGGGAGCTACAAGTTGCACTTGTTTATTGACAATAGCGGAAATGCTTCCAACATTGGTTGCTACAATTGGTAATCTGGCAGCCATTGCCTCCAGCAGTACAAGACCAAACGGTTCCACTGTCGATGATAATACAAATAGGTCAAAAGCACTCATTAAACTGGAGGCATGATTGATATTGCCAGCAAAAATCACAGACTGTGAAATTACTAATGATTGTGCTTGCTGTTTCAACTGAGTTTCCAACTTTCCAGATCCGATAATAACTAATTTCACTTTTGATGCGAACTGAAAATCTGATTTGATGATTTCGGCAAAAGCAGTTAGCAAATCCTGTTGTGCTTTGTCTGCAACCAATCGTGCGACATTGCCGATCACAAAATCATCATTCCCAACTCCGAGCTGCTGCCTGGCATCGATTCGACTAAGCTGATGATTCACAACACTATCAATATCAATGATATTAGCAACAGTTTGAACAGAACAGGGTGGTTTGTTGTGAAAATCCTGATTAATATTGTTATTGACGGCCTCAGAGATAGCAATAATGCAGGTTTTATTCTGATTGCTGGCATACAACATGCGGGCATGGATGCGCCGGCTTCTGCGCTTGTATTGTCCAAGTGCATGAACAACAGATAACATAGGCGCTTGTTTTAAACCCAGTCGCGCCAGTGAAAATACAAACGATGGTTTATGGCGATGACAGATTGCCAGATCAAATTTTCCTTGCTGCCAGATGTGTCGAATTTTGTGGCTCACCGTGTATTTGTTTTTTCTGAGTTGTTTTGCTGTAAAACCACAGAATTCAGTCTGATTGGCAATCGTGGATTTAACGATAGTGTTGTCTGCTGAACCCGTTAAAAAAACAGTGGTTATTTCATGACCAGTATTCATTAAGGCTTTAGCGTAGTTATTGAACAAAGGCAACAAGTGATCGGATTTATAAATCAGCTGAAGTATTTTCAGTGGGTGTGCTGTGCTCATTGGCTATTGTTATGGAGGATTAGTGAAGGACAACGATGAGTGTTAACAATATCTCATCACACCAGTAGAATTTAGCTAGAAGGATTTAGGAATGGGCACGAAATAACTTCGACAACTGGTGTAAGATTTTTGCTCATATTCAAGGCACACAAACAGGCGTATAGTGAGCTATGTAACTGTTTGTGCCACGCAGAAGATGAGCAAAAAGACAAGTCAGTTGTCGAAGTTATTTCGTGCACGTTTCTTGGGTTGTTGGGATATGGTGGGCCGTCAGAGATTCGAACTCTGGACAAATGGATTAAGAGTCCACTGCTCTACCAACTGAGCTAACGGCCCATATTAGACTTTGGTTAGACGGGTGGTTAAAAAGGTAGCTGTGTCGAAAGCAGCAGAGTATACCAAATATGATACTCTGAAGGCTATTTCAATGCCTTTCTGCGCTGGATAATTTCGTCAATAAGCGCTTGTGTTGATGAGTCATGTGAATGCGTTGCCTGGCCGCTTTTGAGTTCAGGAAGTATGGCATTCGCGAGTTGCTTGCCTAGTTCTACGCCCATTTGGTCGAAAGAGTTGATATTCCAGATCACTCCTTGAGTAAACACCTTGTGCTCATAAAAAGCGATCAGACTGCCGAGTGTTTTTGCGGTGAGTTTGTTGTAGACGAATGTTGAGTTTGGGCGATTGCCCGGGAAAATTTTGGATGCAATCAGCGTTTCATCGGGTTTTTTATTGCCGCTTGCAGAAAGCTCTTCAATCACTTGTTCGCGATTTTTACCACGCATCATTGCTTCTGGTTGAGCTAGGAAATTAGCAAGTAGTTTTTCATGACGGATATGTACTTCATTGTGGTTAACAGCGGCGACCAGAAAATCACAGGGTGCGAGCTGAGTTCCTTGGTGCAAGAGCTGGAAAAATGCATGTTGGCCGTTGGTCCCTGCTTCGCCCCAGATAATTGGACCGGTTGCATAATCGACAGGATTGCCTTCTCGATCAACACTCTTTCCGTTGCTTTCCATATCAAGTTGTTGCAAAAAACGTGGGAATATATCCAGATTTTGATCGTATGGCATCACTGCGTGACCATGTGAACCAAAAAAATTGTTATTCCAGATCCCGAGTAAACCCATTAGAACAGGGATGTTTTGTTCGAAATCAGTGTTACGAAAATGCTCATCAACCTGGTGCGCACCCTCGAGTAATTCTTCAAAGCGATCCATGCCAAGTCCGACAGCAATTGATAATCCAACCGCTGACCATAATGAATAACGACCACCAACCCAATCCCAAAACTCGAACATATTTTCTGGATCAATACCAAATTTTTTAACGGCTTCGGCATTGGTTGACATGGCAACAAAGTGTTTGGAAACAGCTCGCTTTTCCTGTGCTGTTTTTAACAACCATTCTTTGGCTGTTTCAGCATTTGTCAGTGTTTCAGGTGTTGTGAATGACTTTGATGCCACCAGAAATAGTGTGGTTTCTGGATTTAAGCCTTGTACCGTATTCATGATGTCAGTTGGGTCCATATTGGATACAAAATGACAACGAATATCTGGTCGGGTGTAGGGTTTCAGAGCATGTCTGACCATTTTAGGGCCCAAATCTGAGCCGCCAATACCAATGTTGACAACATTAGTAATTTTTTTACCGCTATAACCTCGCCACTCTCCACTGCGCACGGCATCTGCGAAATGACGCATTTTGGCGAGTTCAAGATTGACATCATGCATGACATCTCGTCCATCCACCATGATTGGTTGATTGGAGCGATTTCGTAGAGCGATATGCAATACTGAGCGACCTTCGGTATTATTGATCGGGTCGCCGTTGTACATGGCCTGAATTTCTTCACTCAAGCCGGTTTCACGCGCTAAATTGACCAGTAGCTCCAGTGTTGTTGCATCAATATGATTTTTTGAATAATCGAATAAAATATCATTAAAGCGGCAGGAGAAACGTTGAAAACGTTGGGGGTCATTATCAAACAGTTGTTGTACCGACTGTTTGGCAATGTCTTGCTGATGTTGTTTAAGGGCTTGCCATGACTTGCTTTGTGTCAGCTTGCTCAACGTAATCTCTCCTTAATAAGTCTTTATTTGTTCGCTTCTTGTCTTGCTGGGGTTAGGGTCTGTCAATAAATAACTCACCGTTTTTGCATCCCAGATTCAGGTCATCTTCTGTCGATCTTCAATTACAAAATCCTCAACGTAGCGTACTGCGCCTGTGGTTTTGCTCAATTAGATCAATAGAATCCAACCTAAATCTGGGTGCAAAAACAATGACTTATTTATTTCCAGACCCTTAGGAACGTGTGTGTGACATAACTTCATAAGTTTTCATGCATATTTTTTAGCTTGGGGCTATCTGATCCGGTTTGAGCAGGATGCTCGATGCAGTCATTTTTTCTGGTTGTGACAGACCCAGTAGTTCCAGAACTGTTGGTGCAATATTCGCCAAGCCTCTTCCAGTACCCAAATGAGCATCTCGTTGACCAAGCAGTAAAAAAGGCACTGGATATGCAGTATGCTGGGTGTGTGGTTCACCGCTTATTGGATCAACCATTTCATCACAATTGCCATGATCTGCAGTCAATAGTACACGGACACCATGTGCTAAAGCGGTCTGGATCACCCGATGGCTTTGTAAATCCAGACATTCTACTGCCTGGATAATGGCTGGCTGAATTGCCGTATGACCAACCATATCGCCATTAGCAAAGTTGATCATAAAAAAAGAATATTGCCTGGATTCAATCGCTGCAATCACTCGATCAGCCACTGCCGGTGTACTCATTTCAGGTTGCAGATCATAGGTGGCTACATTGGGCGAATCAATAATTTCGCGGTCTTCGCCTGTATATGACTGCTCTTCGCCACCATTAAAGAAATAAGTAACGTGTGGGTATTTTTCCTTTTCTGCGCAGTGGAATTGTTTTAAACCATGTTCAGAAATCACTTCAGAAAGTACTTTTTGTGGTTTAATGCTGGGAAATAATACAGGGAATGGAAAATCTTCACTGTATTCAGTCATGGTGACAATTTGTCTGGGGCCTGCTGGTTTGCGGCCAAATTCTTCAAATGTCTCCATTCCTAGCGCACTTGCAAGTTGACGCACGCGATCACTGCGAAAATTGTACAGCAGCAATGGCTCATCATCTTTGACTAACGGACTATTGGTTTCGCCAATGATTGTTGGTTGAATAAATTCATCAGTTTCACCACGCTGATAGGCTTGGGTAATGGCTTCTCTGGCAGTGTGTGCTTCAATCCCTTTGCCCATAACAAGGGATTGCCAGGCTGTTTCGGTGCGATCCCAGTTTCCGGCTCTGTCCATTGTGTGATAGCGTCCGCTGACAGTGGCGATGCTGCCAACACCAATATCAGTAAAAGCCTTTTCCAGTTTATCGAGATAAGTCAGCGCTGATCGAGGGGATGTGTCACGACCATCAGTAATCATGTGGATGACTGGCGCAACTCCTGCGTTTTTTAGGAGTGGAAGGAAAGCAATTAAATGATCAATATGGGAGTGAACCCCCCCGTCTGAAACCAGCCCGACCAGATGCAATCGTTTCGCTTTTTTCACCAGGTTTTGCCAGACCGGATGTTGCTCCAATTCACCGCTACAGATTGCACGACTAATACGTACCAAATCTTGTTCAATAATACGACCCGCACCAATAGTCAGATGACCAACTTCTGAATTACCAAATTGCCCGTCAGGAAGACCGACGGCCAAACCAGATGCATCAAGGGTTGTATGCGGATTATTGGCAAAATAATGATCAAGATGCGGCGTTTTAGCCTGCGCCCATCCGTTGTAAGTTGGGCTTGGATTGACGCCAAAGCCATCAAAAACAAGAATCATTACGGGTTGTGGCATTGTCACAAAGTGCTCCTTCTGGAAAGTAATTGTTGGTAGAATGCTGTTGACGCTCTTAAAGAGTCAGGATTCAATAAACTTGAAGCCTGATTTGTCTTTTTGTCTCTGATCGGACTAATCTCAAGTTGTACACAGTGATTCTGTGTGCGATCGAGACTATTTTGGCAGGAGTGAAAGACAGCGGGATTGGTCTATGTTATTTCGTCAAACCGCCTAATATTCATAGTTACCATACAGCAGTCAGGATTATTGTGTTTATTTTACCTGAAAGAATCTCTTGGAACTTGTACAAAATCTAGATCATGGGCTAAATTGATTTCGGGATGGTATTTTTTGATGGGTGGTGTATTGGGAATGTCAAGAAATAACTTCAACAATTGGCTTGCTTTTTATCCGTCTTCAATATGGAATTATTTATGGGTTTTCTCTTAATTTACATTTAAGGGTTTGTTCAGCAGTAACTACTCAGCTTACCCTCTATTTTATCCAATAGCTTCGTTGAAAGTGCTCATTTACACTTGTAAACTCCGCGCTTTTGCCTTGCTCTTGAACACAATAGAGGGCAATCTGAGCAGTTACTGATTACGCTGAGTTACGTTCAGCATTGCTTTAGTCTTGGTTTATTTAATGTGAACCGATTAGCCGTGGCAATGCTTCTGAGCAATGATTACTGATTTTACTATTTACTTTGGCCGGTTTATCAACGATAATTACTAGCTAACTTTTAATTTGTGAAATTGCATAGAGAATTATCATGTCTAAGGTCTGTCAGGTTACAGGGAAAAAACCACTTTCCGGAAACAATGTTTCCCACGCTCATAATAAAACCAGGCGCAGATTTCTGCCAAATCTGCATTACCATCGGTTTTGGGTTGAAAGCGAGAATCGCTGGGTGAGACTTCGTGTTTCAAGTAAAGGTTTGCGGATTATCGACAAGGCTGGTATTGATAGCATTCTAGGTAATCTTCGCGCTCGTGGCGAAAAAGTCTAAACAGGAGTTATCTTAACAATGCGAGATAAAATACGATTGGTATCCAGTGCGGGCACAGGACACTTTTATACGACAACAAAAAACAAAAAGACCATGCCACAAAAAATGGAGATCAAAAAATTTGATCCTGTTCTACGTAAGCATGTGATTTATAAAGAGGCAAAAATCAAGTAATATAGACTGTTTCAGTTTAGGTGGGTTGATGAAATAAATCTACCAATATTGCGTCGCCGTTAAGAAGCCTACGATTCTACGCAACAATTGAGATCGTTTGGACAGGAACATAAAAATAAGTACGGGTACTGTTTGTATCTTTATTTCGTGAGACCAACCAACTATTCCGAGCTTACTGCTCAACTTGAGAAACCAGAGACATTGACTGCAGCATGGCTTGTTGATTAGATCAAGCACATACCAAAGCAGTCACTTTTTAAAGACTGAATCAATCATAGCTTCAAGATTATGTCACCTGTGTCTTTGATGCGCGCAGTATTAACGCTCTCAAAAGCCAATCTGCTGCAATAATATTTGCCCTTCTTTAGATTTAATCAATAGTATAACTAATAATACAGTCAGGAGGGTAGAGCTGATAATGCTCAACCAGATTTTAGTCTGCTGTCTTTTTCCTTTGCCAGCAAACAAATTCCTCAATTTACCGCCAGATCCCTTAATTTCACTTGTTTGAACTGGCGTTATACTTTCCCTCAACTCATCTTTAAGTTCTAAATCTTCTGATAATTGATCGATTAGCTGAGAAATAGCCTGACTTTCAGCTCCGTACGCATGATCACTCGTTGCAAACTCAGTGTTAAAATCAAAGCTTGAGAGTACATGATCCTGGCTCTGTTCATTAATTGACTGTTTTGCAAGATCTTTAATTAATTGTCGTAACTTACTGTTTTCAGTAATGTATTGCTTTGTTTTCTTTTGCTGGGAGGTTTTTTTCTCCTCCAGAAGTTGAACTGTTCGTTCCAATTCATTAATGTGTAAAAACAAGGCTTCATTTTCAATCAACACCTCATTATCACCATTTGCATTATTTAATCTGGATTGATACGCATCTGAGATCGGCAGCCCTTTGGATTCTTCCAACTTTTGCCTTAATAAGTTTATTTGCAGCTTTAACTTTTTGTTCGTAACCGTTAGTTGAGCAAATTCTTCGCGCAGTCGCTCATTAATTTCATCAGCAGTTACTTTTGGATTGATTTCCGATCCGATTTCAGAAAGCGCCTCTGATTGAGGAGCCAGCAAACTATGATAACTCTGCTCAATTCGAGAATATTCACGATAACAAGCCGAATATTTACGCTTACTTTTTTGTAATTGACTACGGGTTTTTTTGTATGCTCTCCATACTTCCTGGAGTTTGGTTTCAAGTTTTTTAATGTGGACGCGGGTATTATCTAAAGAGTCTTCTTCCATTAACGATGCTGCGTCGCTCTCAGCCACCATAACGCTGTGATAGATGCTATCAATCTCCTTAGCAGCCTCAATCACTACTGATTGAGGATCTGGTTCAGCAAATCCATCTTCGACTGCTTGATCTGCTTCAGTTGATTGCTGATTATTAATGTTATCTTCTGCATCTTTTATTGGGCTACCAATAACCGCAGGCTGGAGCACAGATAATTCTTCAGTATCATTCAACTCACTTGCAGTGTTTTGCGATTCTTCGTCAGCCAAGCTGCTTTCATCGGGATCCATTACTAATATATGATCCAATGATCCTTCAGGAACAGCGCCAAGACCATCCACAAGGATTTTTGCGTTTAGCTGTTGCTGTCGTAACATAATTACAGCAGCCATACTTAATTGCTCATCTTTACTGACAACGATATAAGTATCAGAGTCTGCAAGCTGCCCCATGCGTACGCGCAACGATGAAAAAGGATAGTTAATACTACCTTTAATATGGGTTTTTCTGTAATCCTCTAATTGCTGTATATCCAAAAATACATCGCCAGATTGATCGGCATTGTTCCAGTCAATTTCAGAAACCAATGGCTGCTTAATCCATTGATCAAAATCATTATTTTCAATACTGTACATCACGCAATCAGTAATTGTTTTGACAGTAATGTCTGAAGTGCCATCCATCAATAAGGCATATTCTCCAAAAGCATCACCTTGCTGAAGATCATCGAGCTGTATTTCTTTGGCGTTTTCAAATGGTCGATGAGTTACCTGGCAACTGCCATCCTGAATGATATAGAACTTGCTATTATGATGACCTTGTTCGATAACGGTTTGACCTGCTTCAAATTTGACTTCCTCCAAACAAGCCGATACTCCTGGAAGAACAGAAACAAAAAGCTGACGAAATAAAGGTGCTTTCAGTAAGAAAGGGATAATGTCTTCATTAGCCTGATTGTTCTCATCAACAACCAAGTCGCTTTTTTGAAGCAAGTCACTCACAGTTTCTTGCGAAAACATTTCGGAGTCAACCTTCAGATAGCGGACAGACTCTTGTGCTATACAGGTTACTTTTCGTGGAATATGATGAGCAAGTGCAAAACGTGCGGCTTCAGTTCCTGCATTAACTGTATCCACTTCGGTTTTTCCCGCCTCCAGAAACACAGAACCCGCCAACAGGAAATAATAGTCTGTATCTACAGTACCCTGAATAAATAACTCTTCCCCGTCCTCTATGGTAGACACTTCATGGGAAGCACATAATTCATCAAACTGAAAACCCGGCAAAGTGTTAATCGGAATCAAGCCACGTATCAGGCGAGCATCCTCTGAGTTTAAATCGATTGCCATAATATTAACGCCACATCATTTTTTTAATGATTTCGATACCGGAGTATAGTTGTCCAGTATCTACTAACAAAACAATAAATTCTGTTATTAAGAGGCGAGTATTCAATTGTATACGAATGTTGATTTGTCTTTTTGTCCGTCTTCTACGTTGTAGCAACAGTTGCGTAGCTTGTTAGTACGCCTCGAAGACAAACAATAATTCTGTGTCTAACTTTTGTATATTATTGAATCTTCGCTCCTAAGCCAGAATTTCCCTGCACATCTTAGACAAGAGGGTTTACTTGTTTGCCCTTGACTGGTTGTCAACAATTAAACAAAATTAACAGCCCTCCCAGATAAAGCATAGTCAATGTTTAGAGGATAACTAGTCTTTGTTAGAAATCTCAATGGTTCTGGTTTGATTGTTTGTGATGATTGTTAATTCAAATATGCTACAGACAAACGCATAGACAAAACAGTTGCTCATTATCAATATTTGCAACTTGTTATTTGCACAAACAGTCTCTATTGACATACGATAGCCGTTTAAAGTTGCATTCTAAACCAGAATAATGAAAGAATTTTTTCCGCTCCAGATCGCAGTGTTAGTTGTCTCTGACAGTAGGACCAATAAAACTGATATTTCCGGGCAAGTGCTGGTAGAGCGATTACTAAAAACGGAGCACTTGTTGGTAGAAAAGGCTATTGTACCTGATAACATTTATAAGATTCGTGCCATCGTTTCGCAATGGATTGCCCGGCAAGATGTACAGATTATTATCAGTACCGGCGGTACTGGTGTGACAGGAAGAGACGGAACACCTGAAGCAATGATGCCCTTATTTGATAAAACACTTGATGGATTTGGTGAGATTTTCCGTGACATTTCCTACCAAGAGATTGGTACCTCATCAATCCAGTCTCGTGCTATTGCAGGCGTAGCGAATGGTACGTATCTATTTTGTTTACCAGGTTCAGCATCCGCATGTCGTACCGCCTGGGATAAACTGATTGAAGCGCAATTAGATATACGCACCAAACCTTGCAATCTTGTTGAATTAATTCCTCGACTTAAAGAAGCAGCAAACTAATGGAACTTACAACGAAACGATCATTTAGCCAATCAGCACGATTAACCATGTTAATTGGCATTATTAGCTCAGCGCTCGGTGTGGCATTTGGCGCATTCGGCGCACATGGTCTGAAACAGCTTTTATCAACCAGCTCACTGCAGATATACCAAACTGGTGTGGATTATCAAATGTGGCATTCTCTTGCACTGATTTTGATCGGTTTATCACTTCAGTGCCTGAAAACCTCCCGATTACTGATGATCAGCAGCTGGTTAATGTTATCTGGCATCATTTTGTTTTCAGGCAGTTTGTATTTATTTGCAATAACTGAGATTCGCTGGCTGGGAATGATAACACCAATCGGTGGAGTGTCATTTTTGATTGCCTGGATTCTGTTTGCAATCGCTATTGTTAAATCGCCAATCACCGATCATCAAAATGGTCCATGATAGATAGTTTTTTCGTAACTACTCAGCGTAGTCCGTAGCTGAGTTCCATTTTTTCTCCATCTGAATACGAATACTCTAATGAAAGAAGCATCTCCACAAACAATTTATCTGAAAGACTACAGCCTCCCTGACTTTCTGATTCACACAGTAGACCTGAATTTAGAGCTTGGTCTAGACACTACCTTAGTATGCTCAACAATGCGAATTCAGCGCAACCCCACAAGTTTAGGCAGTCATGCAGCCTTGATTTTGCATGGAGAAGACCTTGAATTGCGCACAGTCAGTCTTAACAAGCAATCGCTCTCAGAAACTGACTATCAAGTGAACAAACAAAATTTGGTGATCCATACAGTCCCTGACGATGCGTTTACACTTGAAATTGTTGTTGCAATTAATCCAGCTAAAAACACTCAGCTACAAGGTTTGTATCAATCCAAAGACATGCTGTGCACCCAATGTGAAGCCCAGGGGTTTCGGCGCATCATATATTTTCTTGATCAGCCAGATGTGATGTCCCGTTATACCACTACACTGGTTGCCAATAAAGCTGATTATCCGATATTGTTGTCGAATGGCAATCCAATCAAGCGTGGTGAGTTGGATAATGGTCGTCATTGGGTTACCTGGGAAGATCCATTCCCAAAACCAAGTTATCTATTTGCGATTGTTGCAGGAAAACTTGCCTGTCTTGAAGATACCTTCACCACTATCTCAGGCCGCAACATTAAACTCGAAATCTATGTTGAAGCTGATGATATCGATAAATGCGGGCATGCCATGCGTTCACTACAAGCTTCGATGGCTTGGGATGAAAAAAACTACGGACGCGAATACGATCTGGACTTATATATGATTGTAGCAGTCAGTCATTTCAATATGGGGGCAATGGAAAATAAAGGCTTGAACATCTTCAACACTCAATACGTGCTTGCACGCCCTGACACAGCGACAGATTTTGATTACGAACATATCGAAGGGGTGATCGGTCATGAATACTTTCACAATTGGACTGGCAACCGCATCACTTGTCGCGATTGGTTTCAACTCAGCCTGAAAGAAGGCCTGACTGTATTTCGCGACCAACAATTCACTGCCGACCAGACATCAGTCGCAGTCAAACGTATTAATGATGTCAATACTTTGCGTACCCGTCAGTTTCAGGAGGATGCCGGACCTTTAGCGCATCCTGTCAGACCAGATTCGTATATAGAAATCAATAATTTCTATACCTCGACAGTGTATGAGAAGGGTGCGGAAGTTGTACGCATGATTTACACATTGCTTGGAGTCGAAGATTTTCGAGCAGGCATGGATTTATATTTTCAGCGCCATGATGGTCAAGCAGTGACGACCGATGATTTTGTAAAATGCATGGAAGATGCCAGCCAAAATGATTTAACGCAATTTCGGCGTTGGTATGCTCAGGCAGGTACGCCAGAATTGAAATTAGAGACAGACTATGACGCGCAACAGCAAATATTTAGCATCAACATTACCCAGTACTGTGCTCCAACCCCGGGTCAGCCAGACAAGCAAGCATTACATATCCCTGTGCGACTGGCATTACTTGGCAAAGATGGACAGGCAATCAATTTGCATTTGGATTCATCTAAGAATGTAGATTCATCACCTGAAGTTTTGCTGCAACTGAGAGAAGAAAAACAAACATTTATTTTTTTCAATGTTGAAAACAAACCGATTGTTTCAGTATTACGCGGCTTTTCAGCACCCGTTCGATTACTTCAGCAGCAAACTTTGGATGAGATAGCATTTTTGGCACAACACGATACCGATACCTTTAATCGCTGGTCTGCCGTACAAAATTTATCAAGTCAGATTATTATCGATCTAGTCGATGATGCAACTCGTCCAGTAGCGACACAATTATTGGTGACATTCGAAAAAATTATTGCGCTGGGCTGGGACGACCAGGCTTATTTGGCTTTACTGCTGACATTACCATCTGAACAATATCTTGCCAGTCTAATGCAAGTGGTTAATCCAGAAGGCATTCATTATGCGCGAAATGCTGTGCAAAAAAAACTGGCGGCTTTATTGCAACCAGAGTTACTCAATTGCTATCAACTGGCCATTCAACAAGAAACCAATGAAATCAGCAATCAAGCTGCTGCACGACGCAAACTCAAAAATGTTTGCTTAAGTTATCTAGCATCGCTGCAAACTGTAGACAATTACGCGCTGTGTGCTCAACAGTTCGAGCAAACTGGTAATATGACTGATGAGCTGGCAGCGTTAGTTGCGATTGCACACAATCCACATCCGCATCGGGACGACTACCTGAATCAGTTTTATCAGAAATGGCAGGCTGAAGCGTTGGTAATAGACAAGTGGTTCAGCCTGCAAGCGACATCACCGCTAACCAATACTTTGGAAACAGTGGAAGTGTTAACCCAGCATGCCGATTTTGATCTGAACACACCAAACCGGGTACGTTCATTAGTCAGTGCATTTTCAGTCAACAATCCACTGCACTTTCATAACCAAAAAGGCACGGGTTATGATTTTCTGTTGCGACAAGTGCAACAGCTTGATCGTCTTAATCCACAAATCGCAGCACGTATTGTCATACCCCTGACACAATGGAAACAACACACACCCGAGCGTCAACACGCTATGAAACAAGCCCTTCAAACACTGGTGTCTGACGCTGATATTTCACGTGATCTGTATGAAATAGTCAATAAAAGCCTGTAACACCAACAATGCAGCCTATATAGAGTCGCTGAGTTATCGTACAATACTTAGGAACGTGCAAGAAATAACTTCCACAACTGACTTGTCTTTTTGTCCGTCTTCGGTGTTGCAGCAACAGTTACATAGCTCACTATGCGCCTGTTGCTGCGCCTTGAAGACAAACAAAAATTCTGCGCCAGTTGTTGAAGTTATTTCTTGCACGTTCCTAAAAGGAGCAAGGATTTAATCTTCAGTTTTAATGCTGGGAGCAACGCATGGCAAAGACCACTTTAACTCGTAAAATAGGCATGGGCTTTTTGGCTCTGGTCGTTTTGTATCTACTTGGTTACTTTCTGTTTCTTGATTTTATCGTCGAGTTCTTGTGGTTCGATTCTATGGACTACTCAGGGTATTTCTGGTTGCGTTTTTTCTATAAATTCCTGATTGCTGGCGGCATTACCATTCTGTTTTTCCTGATGTTCTTTACTCATTTCTGGTTTGCATCACGCTATCTGGGAACAGAAACTTCTGACCTGGACAATGACAGCAACAAGCTTATACAAAAACTTAAAACTGGGGCAATGGAGGTGTATACGCCGTTATCCTTGTTGCTGGCAATCATCGTTGCCATCCCGTTTTACACGCAATGGGAATCTGCCCTGTTATTTCTATTCGCACCGGAAGCAGGTGTTAGTGAAAGCGTTTATGGCAACGATATTAGTTTTTATCTGTTTTCTTTGCCGATTTTTAAAATCATTCAAAAAGAATTACTGGTTACTTCAATTTTGCTGTTTGCTGGTGTGGCTTTATTGTATTTTCTGGAACAGCGTATATTAAGTGAACGCGGCAAAAAGTTGCCTTTGGGAACAATTATTCATCGTATTGTATTGATATGCTTTGTCTGTGCCTGGGTGGTCTGGGGATTCCTGTTGCAACGCTTTAACTTGCTTTATAGCGATGCACATGAACCGTTGTTTTACGGCCCTGGCTGGGTGGAAATGCGTTATCATTTGCCGCTGATATGGGTGGCTGTCGTCAGTTTTATCATCACCGCTTATGCTGCAATAATGATCGTGTTGACTGACGGAAAACGCGGTACAAAAGTGTTGCTTGCATCACTTGTCGTTCTAGCCCTATCAATCGCACTACGAGTGATTCCTGCAATCCCCAGACTCATTGATGACTATGTTGTTGTTCCTAATCAATTCCGACTAGAGAAGCAATTTATAAACAACAATATTAAGGCCACTTTGAACGCCTATAAGCTTGATCAGGCCAAAACAGTCAAAATCCCACTCAAATCCAGCAGTTATACTGACCTGGTACGCGGAATAAAAGAAGAATTCAGTCATAATATTCCACTCTGGGATAAAGTGTATCTGGATGATGTTTATAATCAACTGCAAGCCATTACACCGTATTATCGCTTTCTAAGTGTTGATGAAGATCGATACACGATTGACGGTACTTTGCACCAAGTCAATCTTGGCGCACGCGAGATTGACCTGAAAAAACTGCCAAAAGCCTCTCATACCTGGCAAAACATTCACTTACGATATACTCACGGCTACGGGTTTGCAATGACTCCTGCCGCACAGGAAGCAGACAAACCAATGCAATGGTATGCGCGCAATCTGACGTTGACCTCACCTGTTGGTATTTCAGTTGAACGACCGGATATCTATTATGGGCAAAGTAAATATCCATATGTCATTGTACCCAATGATCTTGATAGCGCTGGAATACCAGGCACTGCGGGGAAAGATCCGAACCAACACGTTCACCTGGGTGAAGGTGGCATCCATATCGGATCAATCTGGCGCAAGCTGGTATTTTCTGTGTATTTCAGTGATCCCTTAATTTTTATGTCGACTGACCTCAATCCTGCCAGTCGACTGCGGATGCGTCGTAATATCACTGAGCGAGTTCATCTATTGGCACCAGAACTGGTACTTGATGACGACCCTTATCTGGTTGCAGCGGAAAAAGATCTGTACTGGATTCAGGATGCCTATACTTTTTCTGAGTATTATCCAATTTCCAAACCATCAGTAGCACTGATTCATACTGCCAGTGGTCCAGAAGAAAAACGTTTTAACTATACCCGTAATTCAGTTAAAATTGCCATCAATGCCTATGATGGAATTGTTCGTTTTTATGTCTCTGACCCGACTGATCCAATCATACAAGCGTACATGCGTGCTTATCCTGGTGTATTCAATTCGATTGAGCAATTGCCAGAAAAATTACAATCTCATCTGCGTTATCCAGAAGACTTTTTTAAACACCAACTGCAAATTTTTGCGCGCTATCATCAAACTAACCCCAGTGTTTTTTATCAACAAGCAGAAACCTGGTCGTTGGCAAGCCTTGAAGATAAACCAATGCCACCGTATTATCTGACCACCAATCTGAATATACCTGGTTGTAGTGAAACAACTCAATTCATGCAAATTGGCGCCATGACCTGGGTCAACCGTACAAATTTATCATCACTGTTGATTGGAGGAGCGTTTGATGGAAATAGCTGTAGTAACGGTTTAGTTTCACAAGATTTGATCTCTCTTGAGTTACCCAAACAACTACAAGTGAATGGACCAGCTCAAGTCGCAGCGTTGATTCATCAAGACCCATCAATTTCAGGAAAATTCACGTTATGGAATCAGCAAGGATCGACTGTAGAGCTTGGACATATGATTATATTACCAGTCAGTAACACAATGCTTTATATTCAGCCTGTCTATCTTCTTGCAGAAAAAAACAGTATTCCTCAGCTGGTTCGAGTCATTGTTTCTGCCACCGATGAAGTGGTGATGGATGTTTCTCTGCAAAAAGCGTTTGATCAATTGTTGGCAAAGCTTAAAACACATTAGTGAATACCGGGCAATCACCTGATTTAACAAGGATTTCCTATGAAGAAATATTTATTTCCTACTGGTCGATTATCAAGATTAGATTACTGGAAGTTCACAGGAGTCATGTATGCAGTTTTATTTGCGTTAGGTGGCATCGCCAACGCGCTGGATGTTACTGAAGAAGTAACCGAGTCGATCTTTGTTGCTGTTATGATTCCCTTTATGGTGGTTAATTTTATCGTACAAATTAAAAGATGGCATGATAGAAATAAAACTGGCTGGTGGGTGCTGATTAATTTTATTCCAGTATTAGGCGCCATTTGGTCACTCATCGAATTAGGCTTTTTTAAAGGCACTGAAGGAACAAACAGCTATGGCGAAGACCCAGTTATTAGCCCACAAACTTTTTTCTAAAATTGTGTAACAAACGAGTGATTAAAACATAAAAAACGAAGGTAAATAGTGCTTGAAAAACATGGGTATACAATGGATTACCGAACTTCAGGAGTGGATATTGAAGCTGGTAACACGCTGGTGGAACGCATCAAGCCAATTGTCAAACAAACCAGAACACCCGGAGTACTTGGTGGCATCGGTGGCTTTGGTGGTTTGTTTGAGCTACCACAAGGTTATACCAACCCAGTACTGGTTTCTGGAACCGACGGCGTTGGAACCAAGCTGAAACTGGCATTGGAAATTGGTAAACACGACACAGTTGGCATTGATCTGGTCGGCATGTGTGTCAATGATATTCTGGTGTGTGGTGCAAAACCGCTGTATTTTTTGGATTACTACGCATCGGGTAAGCTGTATATCGACGTTGCCAGTGATGTTATCAAAGGAATTGCAACAGGTTGCCTGCAATCTGAAATGGCATTAATAGGTGGCGAAACAGCAGAAATGCCCGGCATGTATAATGATGGCGAATACGATCTTGCCGGTTTCTGTGTCGGCATTGTTGAGAAAAACAACATTATCGACGGATCAACGGCTGAATCAGGCGATGTACTGATCGGCATCGCCTCATCCGGCCCTCATTCAAACGGCTACTCACTGATTCGTAAAATTATTACAGACAAAGCAATTGATTTATCACAGCTTCTAGACGGCAAGCCATTATCAGAACACCTACTTCAACCAACCTGCATCTATGTAAAAGCAATCGCGGAATTGCAACAGACGATCGAGTTAAAAGCTTTATCGCATATCACCGGAGGCGGGATTACTGAAAACCTGCCGCGCGTTCTACCAAACGGTATCAGTGCAGAAATAATTCTGGACAGTATTCCGTTACCTCCCATATTCGCTTGGTTAAAAGATCAGGGCGGTATCAGCCATCCAGAAATGTTGCGCACCTTCAACTGCGGTATCGGCATGATTGTTTGCGTTGCAAAACAACACCAGCAACGCTGTCTGGATATTTTGAGAAACCATGGCTACAAATCAAAAGTGATTGGCCAGCTTGTTAAAAGTAATACACAGCCTGAAGTTCGTTATCTTTGATTTCAGTTGTAGCACTCGGAGAATGTACAGTTCCTCAACCCAACCTACCGTACTGGTGAGAAATGAGGGGTATTCCTTCAGTGAATCTAATTGATGACGTAAACTACTACAGAAAACATATACCGCAATAAATAAAATATGCGGTATACTAAACCTGTAAGATAAAAAAATGTTAGTCAGAAACAGTTCCATTTTCTATAGACTAATAATATAAAACAAGTGATTACAGATATACCGCAACCAATAAATACATGCGGTATATAACAGCAACAATACATGAGTAAAATAGCAAAATTGCCGGATATTGTTGCGCTTCAATATAGCGAACTTATGCAGCAGTGTATCCATCCTGCCCCAGACGGAGCCAATCTGTCTTTCAAATCCAAGACTATTAGAGAAAAGCGTTATTGGTACCTCTATATAAGTCTCGGCAAGCGTCGCACTGAGCATTACCTGGGCGAAGAATCCACCGACTTACTGGATACGATAGAAGACGAAAGAGCCTTGTGGGAGTCCAATCAGGATGATAAAACTGTTCGTGCTCGATTGGTCGCCATGTTGCTTGCCGGAGGTGGAACCGGGATACCTGTGCATGAGGGTAAGGTTATCGCATTACTTGAACGTTCCGGGGTATTTCTTGCCGGTGGCGTTGTGGTTGGAACGCTTGCATTCCGAGCTTATGCCAACATGTTGGGTGTGGTTTGGCATAGTGAATTACAAACACGTGATATCGATCTGGCGAGTGATCATCGATTCCCGATTGTCATTCCCAAAAACAGAAAACCAATCCATTTGACAGCAATACTATTGAAAAGTGGCATGGGATTTTTGAAAGTTCCTGCGCTCAACAGGAAGTCTCCTTTAACAAAATTCAAAATCCGTGGGGAGGAGTTATCAGTAGAATTACTGACACCGATGCGGGGCAGGGATACTGCGAGACCAGTTGAAATTCCGTGGCTTGGCGCTTTCGCTGAACCAATCCGTTTTATCGATTACCTATTAGAAGATTTTCAACCTGCAGTATTAGCGTATAAACATGGAATTTTGATCAATGTTCCATCGCCGGGACGGTTTGCTTTTCATAAGCTGGTGGTTAGTCAGCGGCGCAGAATTAGCGATCATGACAAAATAAAACGAGATTTGGCGCAAGCCGAACAGTTATTTTCAATTCTTGTCGATGGTCGGCCTGGGGATCTTATATTAGCGTATGAAGCTGCAGAGAAAATGGGAGAAAAATTTCTGGCGCAGCTTTTTTCCGGATTAAAAATGATTGACTCTGCAATACAAGAGCGGATAAAAAAAACCATTGGAATCTAAAGAACGTGCAAGAAATCACTTCAACAGCTGAGTTGTTTTTTTGTCCATATCCAACGATGCAGCAACACAGTCTAGGAGGCTGTCCGAGAAGACACCCCTAAAACCGACAAAGTTATCCACAAGTACAAAATCTGTACAATTTTCACCAGATTCGTTTTCGCAACATTCCGGCGGTCAAATTTAGTCCTCAGACTGATC
>JAZGEP010000227.1:0-2716 GCA_036478815.1 Methylococcales bacterium | reverse complement strand
TCATCTTCAAGGCGCAACACCAGACGTATAGTGAGCTATGTATACTCTCCACACATGAATATTTAGCATATTGTGCACGCGCTTTTTTGCAGATAGTTTTGTTGGAAAACCTTGCTGTAGAGTGACTGCAGCTAATATTTTCCGCCTCACTCTCCACAAGATATCACGCACACAAGATGCTAAATTTTCATCTGCGAAGAATATAGTATTCTCCTAGGAGGCTGTCTATTCTCGGGCAGCCTCCTAGATTCCTAACATTCGATAACAAAAGAGGTGGTTGTTATTATGACCCAGGACGAATTAAAAAAGAAAGTTGCAGAAGCTGCGCTGGAATACGTGCGCAATGTTTCTATTGTTGGTGTCGGTACTGGTTCGACGGTGAATCATTTAATTGATTTTCTGGCTGGAATGAAAGGCCAGATTGAAGGCGCTGTTTCAAGTTCAGAAGGAACTACCCAGCGATTGAAAGCTGCTGGTATTCCTGTTTTTGATCTCAATGGTATTGGTGAGGTTGAGGTTTATCTGGATGGCGCGGATGAAATCAATCCGCAGAAAGAGTTGATAAAAGGTGGTGGTGGCGCACTCACACGTGAAAAAATTGTTGCTGCGGCCAGTCACAAATTCATCTGTATTGCAGATGAATCAAAATCTGTGGATGTGTTGGGGAAATTCCCTCTGCCAATTGAAGTGATACCAATGTCACGCAGCTATGTTGCCAGAGAGATGGTCAAGCTTGGTGGGCAACCTGTCTGGCGCGAAAATGTGATTACAGATAATGGTAACGAAATTATTGATGTGCATAATCTAAGTATTGTCGATCCCAAGCAAATGGAAGAGACTGTCAATAATATTGTTGGTGTTGTCAGTAATGGTGTGTTTTCCCATCAGAAAGCAGACATTGTGCTGCTGGGGACGGCGAATGGGGTTACTACTAGCTGATTAAATTTTGGGAAATATTTATCCAGAATGCTACGCATAAAAAAAGCAATGTTCCTTCAGGAGCATTGCTTTTTTATTGACTGGAGTCAGAGAGTCCAAACTTGATTTGCTCTAGACTCAAGTGTTGTGCTGCTTGTGAATTCTCCTATTATTTTTTGTCAAAAAAAGACAGGGTTTGTTAAACCCTGCCATCAGGAGGAGAAGATGCACTTACGTGCAGGTAAAGCAACAAAAAAACTCAACTCAGTCGTTTTCCAATTTCTATAGCGCCCGGCCAACAGTAGCAACGACACGAGCGTCGCATAGTGAAGTGCCACCAAAGCATTCATTGTCATTGAGTTCAGTATCATGGTAGTGAACGCCCAAATCAAAACCAAGCACTGTATAAGTCATACCCGCACTCCATTCCCAATAGTCTGGGGTACCAAATGTTGCGTTATCTTGAATCCACTGACGACCACCATGCATGTTTAAGGTTACGTCGCCAGGAATCCAGTTACTCGGAAGACCAATATCAATATTTGTCCAGCCATAGAAAGCATCGCCTGACCCACCGAAGTTATCGGGTGAATAATTAACTCCAACAGCGACTGATGGTTGAACTCCACCAAGGTCAAAGCTATGGCCTAATGAGCCGTAGACTTCTGCATAGTCATAGTCATGTTCGCCAGGATAGATGTAACCCAGGCCGCCAAGATCCCAGTCGATGCCTAACACATTTCCGCTAAAACCAGCATATGCATCAAATTCAGCGGATGTTTTATCACCGTCATTGAAATCAACATTAGAAGCCCATGTGCCAGCATAAACTGATATAGAATCTGTTAACGCATATCCCAAATCCAGTCCGCCTTGAATTGACATGCGGCTGTCTGATTGGGAAATACCACGGAAAACGTAATCAGTTGCGAAAGCAACGTTTCCACTAGCTTCAAGACGACTTTCTTCATGACCATCGGCCAGAACAAAAGGCGATGCAACAACTGCTGCGAGAACAGCAGACTTAACGATTATTTTCATTTTCTTACCCCTTACGGTACTTTAAGTTGTGATTCAACAACAGTTTATCACGAAATATTTTAGAATTGACAGCTTTTATTGAACTTTTTTGCTACAGATTTGTCCGTGTTTGTAACCTAAAATCAAGTGATTATAGGTCTAACTTAATGTATTTTAAGATTTGTTTTTCTATTCAGGTATTCTATTTTTTGTTAAAAAGCAACAACAAGATCTTCAGAAAAATGAAGATATATGTGCGTAAGTGAAAGAATATTTGAACTATCTGTCTCAAATGCTTGTTTTCTTGACATAAATGGATACCAGTATTAATCTCTGCGTTAATTACAATGCTTCCTCGTTATCTACGCAAGTCAATGGTTTTTTCCAGGCTTTTTAAACGCTCAAGACTCTATCAAGGATTGAGCGTGAAATTTTCCTGATTGATGGCTTCAATCAGGTTTTATGCTCATAGTCGCCTTTGTTATATTAAGATGTATTTTGGATGGAGTGAATTAGGACAAGTAAGGATGTGCTAAAAAACATTTTCTGCTTGCGCTGCTAAAAAGCGTGCATGAAATAGTCATGAACATGCTTGCTTGTCTTTTTGTTCTTGGCTAAACGATTTCAATTGATGTAAGGTGGTTTGACGGCATAAAGTTACCAAGATTGCGCAGGATTTGTGTTTCTGTCCGAACCATCTCAAAAGGCGCATAGTCATTCTACGCAACGATTGAGATTGCGTTGGTCAGGAGCAAAAAGACCAGCAAGGTTGGTAACT
>JAZGEP010000226.1:0-3827 GCA_036478815.1 Methylococcales bacterium | reverse complement strand
AAAGCTAATTTGGCCACATTTTCCCCTTATTTTCGTTAAATAGCACAACTATTCGCCTCAAATAATGAAAAAACCTGACTCAAATCAGCTTTCCCTCGCTACGGCTTCTATTCTCGGACAGCCTCCTAGCTTTCACTTATGTGAAAACCAGTATTCACTGATTTTACAGCATCAGTATATCATTTCAAAAAATATTTGATCTTAACCTGTGACAAAAACCTGAACAAAACAACTTTACCAACAGACCTGTCTTCTTACATTACAGAAACAGTTGCGCGCCTATTGCTGCGCAGCTCAAGCGTTGAATAATGTTTACTCAGCTGCGATTTAACGGCTATTATCATCCAAAAAAATTACTTACCATGCTTTTGCAGCTTTTCCGGTACATAGTTTTCGATAGGTATCCCGCCAAGATTCAATCCCAATCGAGTTTGCGTAACATTGTGAATACGTTTATCAACAAACTCCAGCGATTTAGACCGCACCAAAAAGGTGTAAGGTTGGTCCTGATAAAGAATCTTCTCCGCAGCGTGCCATAAGTCCATGCGTTTATTTTCATCCACAGTTGCACGCGCCATTTCTATGATTTTATCCAGCTTAGGGTTACTGTAACTAATGCTGTTATTTCCACCATCGGCAATCTGACTACTGTGAAAAATCTGATACAGATCACTCTCAATAGAACCACTCCAACCCAATGTGATGGCATCAAAATCTCGTTGCTTCAACATATCAAGCATGACTGACCATTCTGTTGGTTTTGGTTTTAGAAGAATACCTGCCTGGGCAAATAAATCCCTGAGTAATAAAACCATCCGCTGGGTATCTTCCCTGCTCTGAAAATAAGCAAGTTCAAAACTAAATGGTTTACCTTGTTTATCCTCAATGATCCCATCACCATCGCTATCTTTAAAACCCGCTTGTTTAAGTAAATCTTCAGCTTTTTTCAAGTTGAAAGATCGTGGCTTGAGCTTTGAGTTATGTTGTTTACTCAGCGGGCTAAAAGGTCCGAGTGCTGGTTCAGCATAACCTAGGTAAATTTCATCAATAATACGTTTTCGGTCAACAAGATATGTCATTGCTTCGCGCACTTTTTGATTCGAAAATGGAGTCGGTTTGCCTTTTCTTTTTTGATTCCAGCCTATATACGAATAGCCCTTCACTGGACTCATATATTCAAAATGACTGGCTTTTCCCTGAATTTGTCGATCATCCAATAATTTTTGATATTCACGGGGACGGGCGGTATAACTATCAATCTCTCCATTTCGAAACGCAGTCAAACGTGCGCTATCATTTTCGATCACACGCCAGAGCAGTTTATCCAAGGAGGGCTGCACATCTCCCCAATAACGCTGATTTCGTATCAATTCAACTCGCCCCCGATCAGGTCGCCAGGATTTCGGATTTTGCAAACGATAAGGGCCAGAGCCAAGCAATAATCCTTTCGACTGATTAAATTCATTTGGGTTATCCAGATACCCGGCATAAAAATGCTTTGCCATAATAGACAATCCGCCAGCTAGAGCCAACGCATTATAATAGGGTTCTTTGAACTCGAATATTACTTCATGAGAGCTCTTGGCAACCACACGTTTGATCTTGCTGTAATAAGCGCGCTCACGCGGAGCCTGAATCACAGGATTCATAATGAACTCATAACTAAACACTACATCGTCGGCTGTCAACGGTTCACCATCAGAAAACACCACATCATTACGCATCTGAAAAGTAAACGTCAGACCATCCTGACTGGTTTGCCATGAACGGGCGATTAAGCCTTGCCATTCCAAAGTGTCTGAATCACGCGCCAGCAATGTCTCTAGCACGTAACTCTGTATCGTTGAAGAATAGAGATCCTGGCTAATTAATGGTGTTATGGATTTCAAATTGACCCCAAAAGCACTCACTAACCAATCGCCTTCGGCATAGTCGGAGTTAGTTGAAGCCTTGGTAGCGCGTCTGAAGATTGGAGCAATCTCACCGTTTAATTCATCTACGGCACGTTTACCCGTTCGATTGCCTAATGAGATTGAGCGCGAAATAGACTGTTTGAGCTGACGAAGATCGCGTGCCTGCTCCTGCATGGTTTGATTCATCACAGACAGTTTTGACCATTGCCTGTCAATCTGGTACATCAGCAATAACAACATGAGCAATACAAAACCAATTGCTGTCAGATTGATAAAGTCCTTGCGCGTGAAGTGTTTATCCATAAATTATCTTTGTTGCTCCATGTGCACAACAGTCGCCCTTAAGAAATAAGATTTACCATCACAACTATTCACCAAATAAGTGATCGTCAATCAACTCGCAAAAGCAATGAGTAATCAACAAATGGATTTCCTGAATACGAGGCGTAGAACTTGATGGTACACGTAATTCAAGATCATCCTCACCAAGTATTTGAGGTAACACTCCTCCATCTTTTCCAGATAAAACAAGAATCACTAGGTTACGACTCTGAGCAGCTTTGATTGCCTCAATAATATTGACTGAGTCACCACTCGTCGTGAATGCTACAAGAACATCATTAGGCTGACCAATTGCTTTGATCTGGCGAGAGAAGATTTTACGAAAATCATCATCATTGGAAATCGAGGTAATGGTCGAAGTATCTGTTGTCAATGCAATCGCTGGCAGCCCAGGCCGATTCATTTCATAACGATTGAGCATCTCAGATGAAAAGTGTTGTGATGCACTGGCAGAACCACCATTTCCACAGCAAAGAATTTTGTGACCATTGAGTAAACAGTTAATCAGCATTTCAGATGCAGTACCAATTGAATCCGCCAACAAGGAAAGACTATCCTCATTGGTTTGCTTGTTTTGTAAAAATTGATTCGTTATTGTTTCCTGAGGAGCAATCATCGTTTTTACATCATTTGAATTTGAATTAGGCACGAAAAGCGTCTTCTATCCAATGAATAGTCGGCACAGGATCTGCTGGCGTAACGGTGATAACATCAAGTCGAACTTGTTTGGACGGCGGATTTTGCGCCAGATATTGCTCTGCACAACGAATAATCCTTGCCTGCTTGCGCGCATCAATTGATTCTGCAGCTAACCCATAATCCGGATTGCTGCGATAACGTACTTCCACAATTAACAACATCGTTTCATTTTCTACGATGAGATCAATCTCACCTTGTCGAGTGCGGTAATTGCGAGTGACAAGAGAATATCCCTGCTGTTGTAGAAAACTACAGGCTAGTTGTTCAGCAGAATTGCCTCTGCTCAATCGTGACCAATCAAGTCTCAATTCAATTCATCCTGATTCAACATCAGCGTTGTTTTATCTCAATGGTGCATACAACGCACCTTAATACTAGTACTCCGTCAAGGTTATATTGACGTGTATATGAAGTTAATAAGCAGCCATCGCGTTGTTGCACTCGCTTACATTAGCCTGCTAGTGTTGCGCTCGTGCGCCTAGCAGCTGACTACTTCTAACCTCCCTATACCCGCCAATACAACCTTGACGGAGGACTAGCAAGTAAGATTCTTCCATTACAGGAATACAGGAAAGTGCAGCCGCGAAAGTGGTTGCGCTTTTTTGTATTACTAGCCAGCATTTCTCACCAGTTTTACTACCACGTCTCCGTAAAAATTCATGCTGTGAAGCAGGAGCGTCACAAACTGCATACACACGCCGGAAGCATGGAAACGAAAAATATTTTTCTGGCTCGAAAACCAACCAGTAGTTTAATTTAGCTTGAAGACTTGCAGTTGATCATTATTATTGGAAACAACCACTACAAGCTGCTGGCCTCTACCTAACTTGATTTGCTGCAAATCTCGTGAATTTCCTGGTGTTACAAATCCGC
>JAZGEP010000225.1:0-10822 GCA_036478815.1 Methylococcales bacterium | reverse complement strand
CCGCTTCACCACCGATTTGTTCGTATAGTGAATCACTCATAATTATACTCCAGTAATAGTGATCATAGTCTTGTATTCTGCCGCTAGAATACAACCAGATCTGATTAAGATATTTTGCATCGCGGACACGTAATCGCTCTTCATTCTAAAGCGAAGTGTCGGTAGTTTAGCGCGATAAAAATACAATTGCAATATAAAAGTGTTATAAGTGATATTGTACCTGTAACTATTGATTTGTTATATTGAAAGCTGTTCAATCAATTATGAAATTCAATTCAATGCAAAAATCTGTTACATCACGACAACAACAGCTATTAAAGATTATACTGAATAGCCGAGATGCTTTGTCGATAGACGAGTTAGCCGCTGCGCTGGAGATTTCCAGAACAGCTGTTCAGCAGCATATTACTGTGTTACAACGCGATGGCTATATCGAGCATGCACAGGCCTTAAAAACCGCTGGCCGCCCAATTCAGACTTTTGTACTCACCGAGTGTGGTGTTCATTTATTTACCAAACAGTATTCGTGGTTTTCGGGATTGTTGTTGGATGAATTGAAACAACAATTAGGCTCTAATGGTCTCAAGCAATATTTGCACAAACTTGGTGTTCGTCAAGGGGAGCAATTACTCGGACAATTAGAAGGCATGCCTCAAGTTGAAAAACTCGAAGCAACTGCTAAAATCATGCAAGAAATGGGTTATGAAGCCACTACACAATCTCAAGATGACGGTCAACTACCTGTCATTAATGCCTGCAATTGTGTGTATCATGACCTTGCTCAACAATTCCCTGAAGTGTGTCAATTTGATAATGCTTTATTAGCCACGTTATCGGGGCGTAATGTCAGTTTGATTGAGTGTATAGCAGAAGGTGGTTGCGCCTGTCGTTTCAAATTCAGCTAAATTCCTGCCTGTATATTGCCGCAGTGGCTGGGGCAGCCTCTCATCGAACATGAGCATAACCTTGATGGAGCACTAGTGAGAAATGCTGGCTAACATTAGTTGGTGCTAGTCGTTGTCTTTTCGAGTCGATAGCCTTGTTGATAGATTGGAACTAGTTTCCAGCCATTTTCTGCGTAGATTCCCATTTTTTTTCTAATTCGACTCATATGAGTATCTATTGTACGGGTATTGAGTACAGTGTTTTTGCCCCAGACATGCTCTAAAATATATTTTCTAGATAGTATTCGATCATAATTACAAAACATAAAGACGGCTAGATCGTACTCGATATGAGTCATTGCAATTTTCTCACCATTTCTGTTTATTTGTCGATGGCTACGATCAATACAATATGGATCTAGATTTAATATATCTCGATTATCATTAATAACTGTTGATCTGTTTTTCAGAACATTGACTCTTGCTAGCAATTCCTTTTGTTTAATCGGTTTAGTCAAAAAGTCATCAGCTCCATTGTATAATGCCTCAAGAATATCCTCATCATCATTCATTTTAGTGATAAACATAATAGGTATACGCCATTCCATATGAGTTCGGGCCCAATGTAAAACATCGATTCCATTCATGTCTGGCAGCACCCAATCAAGTAATAAAACATCATACGTATGAGATTTTATTGCCTGTATAAACTCATTTCCACTTGCAAAGCATTCACAATGATGCCCTCCGTGAAACAACCATTCAGTGATAATTAATGCCTGATCTAAATCATCTTCAAGTAACGCAATATTCACAACTTTCCCATGGTTTTTTGTTAATTCTATATTATAAAAGATTAGTTAATGTCGGTTTTTAAAGATTTTAGAATAATTATAGATAACTGGCTATTATCGCTTTGTGAGGTTGAATTAATTGTTTATATGAATTACTTATACTGTAATAATGAATCTTTGTCACACATATCGGAGACTACAAAAGTATAACTACAAGCGTGTGCTTTACACATCAATCATCGTTGTTGTGCCTTGAATATTTGAATACACAGGGCTACGCTAATTGATCAAGTTATTTCGTGCACGTACCTGTCTGCTGTTTATGAAGCGATGTCATTTTTATAATTACGATGTTTGTTTTTATACATATTCACATCAGCCTGTTTAATCAGTTGTTCCAGAGGTTGTTGTTCGTCATTATCTTTGGCCAGTCCGATGCTCAATGAGAGTTGCAGGCGAGGAATATTTTGCCCATTCCAATTCCGGATTGCTCGATTCAGACGTGTAGTCAAACTGATTGTTTTTCCAGCGTTGGTATTAACCATGAAAACGAGAAATTCATCACCTCCAATACGACACAGTAGATCGTTCTGACGAAAAACTTTTTTGAAAATATTGGCTGCGTTGACAATGGTTTGATCGCCTGCATGATGGCCGTATTGATCATTAATCGATTTTAATCCATCAAGATCAATGCAGGCGATGGTTACCACTTCTTGTTCGGTTCTGGCAACCTGCAGATATTTTTCTGCGTGCAGTAAAAAGCCGCGACGATTATACAAACCAGTCAGAGAGTCCGTATAAGCCAGCTGTTCAATTTTTTTGCGACTGATTTCATTTTCGCGTGCAGATTGGAGTATACGAGTCATTTCCAGATACCTCTCGGTAATATGTTGCACCAGTAATACCGGGTTTCCCATGATGATTGAAGCAGTGGCTTCAAATGGGTGAGTGATTCCCTGAGTATCGGTTTGTAGCCATATTCCAGAGCGTAGCGTACCTTTGGTATTGTTTAACCAGAATTGTTGAGCATCAACCAAAAAGTTTTCTAGAAAGCCTTCTGATTGATCTAGAATAAATTTTTTTTCGATAGAAAATCGTCCTAATAGATCCAGCCATTCCAGTTTAGCGCTAATTAAATGGTATATCGTTTGCGAGATAGGAACCATAGCAATTGAATTAATATGGCTTAAGAGTGTAAATTCCGGATGGGAAGAAGGACAGTTGAGTTTCATATGTAATACATGCTTAGGAGTGAGAATTTAATAAGTTAGCGAAGTTTGGCGCTGCATGTTGATTTCACAGGAGTACTCATAGAATGGGCGTATAGCTGGCTACGCAACTATTTTATGAGTGCTTCTGTGGGATCAAAAGGCAAGTCAAAATCGGGAAGTTATTAAATCCTCACTCCTTAGTAACAGGGACAAGGAGGTAAGTTTTTGATAACATCTTATTAGGAGTAGATGGCTTAATAACTTATGGTTATTACGTCATCTCTCTTATTAATAATGATATAGCAAATCAAACATTTATTTTGTTAAACATTGTGACGAAGCCTGCATGCCAGTGGTCTGGCCTTAGTTCTAATCAGTTGCTGAAATATCACGTATCTATATTGATTCACAAGGGAATTTTATGATGTTATGGTATTACAATGTGTATTTTTGATAGAATAAAATTCAAAGTGGTAGCAAGCGTTTATCGGGCTGGTGAGAAATGGGGGGCTTTCAATTGTTCTGTGTACTTGATGTTCGTGAGCAGTGTTTGGCTGGATGGTGTGGAGTGCTTGACTGTTTATACAGCAAGCATGGTTGAGTACACATATACTGCGAATTTAGAGAGATTTGACATACATAAACAGCAGGTAACTGCTTTAATTATTTGATCAGTAACGTTGCTTTAGATTAAGAGTTTCAGGGAAAAGATACTTTCTATACAAGATCTTGGAATCCAGTATATTATCTCTATTTTATGGAGAAAGGAAAAACCCGTTGTTACAAAGTTGATAAAGGGTTTTCAGCAGTCGCGGGGCCAGGTCTATTTTTTTTGAAATATCGTGTGTACTGGAAGCTGATATTTAGTGTGCGCAGCATATCCTGGTTTTAGAAATGGGGAGGGGGGGAGTTATAACGTGTGCATTCAAACTTGTGTTTTTGATTGTCTTCTTTGTTGCTCCTAGCCCGCATTTTTCATCAGCCTGATGAGTCCTCGCTGACTCTTTGAATCCACAAGCAATTTTATTCAGTCAACTATACACACAGTTATTCCACTTCTTCATAACAGTCCTTGCGAGTCCAAATAGCTAAGCGATCATCTCACCATCTGGTGAGAAATGCGGGCTAGATATCTGCTATTGTACTCTGACGACTAACAAAAATTCTGTGCATAATGCGCAAATGTTTTATCCCCATTCTAATGCTGATGAATGGGGATGTTAAAGTAAAAATTAAGGTAGATTCCATTGCATGCAATTGTTCATTCAAAGGTGCACTGACAACAGTTCAGCAAGAAAAATGAACAACATTTTGCATAGAAGCTAAAGTATGTTTCTCACAACTTACATCAGAATGAATCAACACCCGAGCTGTTATTCTGTACAAGAAAGTCATCACAGCACTCAGAAAATAGTACGTGTCATCATTCGCATTTTTGTCTATACTCCGCAGCTTGATGATCGGCTTGTATTTAAGAATGAAGATACGCGTAGATATGATGACAATTTTCGACAGAGTGATGACTAATCCATGTCAACTATAAAACAGACTCCAGAGCAGTCAAATTCAGCGCATCCAGATCGGATTCTGGCTGCAGTTGATCTTGGCTCGAACAGCTTTCACATGATTGTTGCAAAAATGGACGAGACGGGTAGTTTGCACGTCATTGATCGACTGCGGGAAACAGTTCGATTAGGTGGCGGATTGACCAAAAGTGGCCGAATATCACGTGTAGCAATGCAGCGTGCAATGGATTGTTTGGAGCGTTTTGGACAGCGTGTCCGCGATCTTCCTGCTAGTGACGTTCGTATAGTTGGTACAAAAACACTGCGTGGTGCGCGCAATGCCGATGATTTTATTGCTAAAGCACAGAAGCTTCTTAATCATTCTATTGAAGTGATCTCAGGATTGGAGGAAGCCAGGTTGATTTACCTTGGTGTTGCTCACGGTCATGCGGCTATGGATGATAAACGGCTTGTAATTGATATTGGTGGTGGCAGTACTGAGCTGATTGTTGGTAAAGGTATGGAGCCAATTGTACGCGATAGTATCGGGCTCGGCAGTGTTAGCACGATGCTTGACCATTTTCCGGATGGTGAGATTTCAGCACGTCAAATGTTGAGCGCAGTGATGGAAATTCAACTGGAAATTTATCCGGTTGCTGAACAGTTTATTGCGGATAAATGGCAGCAGGCAATCGGTTGTTCTGGAAGTATTCGAGCCATACGCGATATTGTACAAGAGGAGGGATGGTGTAGTTCTGGGATTACTCTGAAAGCTCTTTATACATTGCGCGATCAGATTATCCAGGCCGGTCATGTCGACAATATTGAACTGAAAAAGCTGAAAGAAGATAGGCGGTTGATATTACCAGGTGGTGTGGCAGTTTTGATCGGTATTTTTGAAGTATTGTATATTGAAAAATTGGAAGTTTCTGATCAAGCTTTGCGTGAAGGTTTGCTTTACGAGTTGATTGGCAGAATACAGCATCGTGATATTCGTGCCGATACAGTTGCATCGACCAAACAGCGCTGGAATATAGATTCAGAACATGCTGATCGTGTTGCAGCAACTGCTCGTAAGTTGTTTAAACAAGTGCGCAGTCAGTGTGGACTGAAAAAGCATGATGGTACGCTCTTGCAATGGGCAGCAGAATTACATGAAATTGGCTTGCAGATTTCCCATAGTCACTACCATAAACACAGCGAATATATGTTAAAGACTATGGATTTGCCAGGCTTCTCCAGATCGGAGCAAGCTATTCTTGCTATTTTGGTGCGCAATCAGCGTCGCCAGTATTGCAAGAAAGTGATTAAACTATTACCCAAAATTGATCGTAAAAAAATCCGTTACCTAAGTTTGTTGCTAAGAATCGCAACATTGTTGCATCGAGGCCGTTCTGATGAAGATACCAATGAGGTCACTATTCAAATCAACCAACGCCAGCTTACACTGACGTTCGATAAGCACTGGTTAGAACAACATTCTTTGACTCAAGCTGACTTAGAACAAGAGCAACTCTATCTGGAAACGATTGATATTGAGCTACGCGTGGAGACAGCTTGAGTTAAAACGCTTTCAGCGTTGGATATAGATCAAATCATGCTTAGGCAACGCGCAATAAATAATCCACCAGTATTACTTGTCTTGTTGCCTGTCTTCGGTGTTGCATAAACAGTTACATAGCCCGCTATGTAACTGTTTATGCAACACCGAAGATGATAAAAAAGACAAGTAAAATGTTAAAAGATTTATGATCGAGTACTTATCTACTGACACATCGAACTGTCAACAAAAAATCAAGAGAATTAAAGTCCGTTTGCTTTGGTTCGATGTGGGTATTGGATTTATTCTGGTTGATAGATGTATTAAACTGTTACTCTTGCATAAAAAAGCAATGATGTCGTTCAAAGGAGAAGATGATGAATAAACAGATTTCAATATTGACAGCGCTATTCGTTTTACTAGGAAGCAATTTATTGAGTGTTAATGAAGTTTATGCTTACGGCAGTAGCTCTGGAGTTGTCTGCAAAAAGCCAGTGATTAAAACAATTGCTCCAACAGGTGATTCAGGAGCGATTTCTGTTGAAGCCGGTAGTGAGTTTGCTTTTGAAGTTTCCAATGATGCTAAACAAAAAGGCATTAAGTTGTCTGCCAAGAATATTGATATGTCGACACAGATAAATAAGCTGAGTAATGGAAAGTTTGAGGTAAAAGGCAACTTACCAGAAAGCCTGACAGAGGGCTATGCAAGCGTGACGCTCACGGCTCCTGCAGGTAATGGACAATGTTCAAGTGAAGCTAAGGTGTTGGTACAAATTAACTAATGTCAAAACACTCAATGTAGCCAGGGAGGCTGTTCGAGAATAGAAGCCGTAGCAAGGGAAAGCGGTTTTGAGTCCATTTTTTCGATTAAATGAGGCGAATACTTGCTGTATTGAACGAATTTAATCGGAAAAATGAGCCAAAATCTGCTTTTCCGCAGTAGGCTTTCTATTCTCGGACAGCCTCTTAGCTACGCTAGTGGTTTTGATCAATTAGTTCGACCGAACCTGTGCCTGTCTCTGAGCGCGATAACGTTTGGCCCGCATTTTTCACTAGTTGATGAGATGATCGCTGAGCTACTTGGATTCACAAGGGATTTTATGAAGGAGTGGAATAACAGTGTGTATTTCCGACTGAATAAAATTGCTTGTGGATTCAAATAGCTAGCGAGGGTTCATCAGGCTGGTGAGAAATGCGGACGAGGCTATAGTTGCTTTTCTTGAGCTCAGAAGCAAAACAGCTGCATTTGGTTCAGTGACTGAGAAACCTTGTTTTAGAGATGGCCAGTGTGTTTTTAATTGATTTTTGTCAAATCAATTAAAAACACACTGTTATATATTGATGGCAGAATTTGTATATTCAGCTGGAACAATAGATCATGATTGGGTAGAGTAGTGCAACACTACTTGATACAAAATTTCTCGAGATATTTGGGCATGCCGCCTAAATTGACTGCAGAAATTGATTGTGAGTTACCTAAGGAACGTGCATGGAATAACTTGAACAATTATAACAAAGGATGTTTGTTTCTGATTCAACGATCTCAAGAGGAGCATAGTTGTCTACGTAACGATTGATATCGTTGAGTCAGGAACAGAAAGACACGTCAGAATGTTCAAGTTATTTCATGCACTATCCTAAGCCAGGCTAAATTACTCTGGTGGTGGTTGATGTATGCAGGAGGATTTATCTGCGTTCAATTGAAAAAGTAGATTAGTGGAATTCTACCTGGTTGTTGGTGGTACATGGAAGAGTCACAAAAAACTATAAAAATATTAATGGCAACCAACACTTATACTCCTTGTGTCGGTGGCGTAACCAAAAGTGTTGAGCAGTTTGTTAATCGCTATCGTGAACGTGGTCATCGCGTGGTGGTGGCAACTGCATCCTATAAAAACTTGCCAGCAGATGAATATGATGTGGTGCGGTTTCCGGCTGTCCATCATTTCAATGGGAGTGATTTCTCCTGGCCATTGCCTGTTCCAGGTAAGATGGCTTCTGCATTGTCACGCATACCACCAGATATTGTCCATTCTCACCATCCTTTTGTGTTGGGTGGTACTGCAATGCGTGCGGCGGCGGCTTATAATGCTCCACTGGTGTTTACCTATCACACCATGTATGAAAAATACAGCCATTATATGTCGGTGAGTTCCTGGCGTTTAAAACGCTATTTGATGAGTCTGGTCACCGGATTTTGTAATTTTTGTGATGCAGTGATTGCTCCTAGTGAAAGTGTGGCAGCACTATTACGCAGGCGCGGAGTCAGCGTTCCAGTACACGTTATCCCGACTGGGATTGAGGTTTCTTATTACGCTGGTGGTGATGGTTCAAAAGCACGGTCGTTATGGAACATCCCTGAGCATGCATTTGTAGTTGGACATGTTGGACGATTGGCCAGCGAAAAGAATCTGCTGTTTCTGGCGAATTCAGTTGCTAATTTTTTAAAAACGCACCCACAAGCCTGGTTTGCATTGATTGGTTGTGGGCCAATGAAGCAAGAAATTATCGAAATTTGTCAGCAATACGCTGTTGCAGACAGATTGGTGATTACTGGATTTTTGAAGCCTGACCAATTGCGCGATGCCTACAAAGCAATGAATGTATTTGCTTTCAGCTCATTAACCGAGACACAAGGCATGGTGTTGGTTGAGGCGATGGCTGCTGGAATACCCGTTGTCGCACTGGATGCGCCAGGTGTAAGAGAAGTGGTCGATGATGGTAATAACGGATATCTGATTAATGGCAATGAAACTGATTTCAGTCAGGCGTTGGAATCGATTGCTAACTGCTCAACCACTAATCGAACACAGCTTTCCGTCTCAGCATTTGAAACCGCTGTTGAGCATGATATTGATGATACTGTTGATAAAGCCTTAGCGCTTTATCAGTCATTGGTCGTGCAAAAACAGTTACAACCAGCACCTGTGCAAAGTTCTGCAAATCTTCGGATGCTGGCTGTTCAATGGGATATTGCGATGAATATTGCTCGCGCGGCATCGTGCATTCCTCGCCCAGCGACCTGGCAGCCAGATCGTTTTTCCGATATTACTGTTGCCGAACCAATTTGTGATAAGTCGTGAGTGCTTTTGAACCAAAGGTGTCAGATCACAATGCTCTACAAACTACTCGTTCCTATCAATCAACATCAGTTTCGTTAAGAGCAAAAGTTCTTGGCTGGTTGTTTGCTTCTATCTTAAAACTGTTTTTTATGACTTGGCGTAAGTCTTGTACTGGTTTTGATGCAATCGACAGGCAACGTGAAAATAATGCAAAAATGATTCTTTGTTTCTGGCACGGTAAATATGTGCCAATCTTCGCAATGTGTGGTTGGCAATGGGTGCAGCAACGCGGAGAAACAGCAGTTGCATTTACCAGTCTGTCTCCACGCGGTATTGTTATTGGCGAAATCTGTCGCCAGTTCGGATTGGATTGCGTGCAAATTCCAGATAACGGTCGTAAAGCTTCGATTCAACTAATGCAAGAAGCCATGCAGAAACACACGACCGGTGTGATTGCTGTCGATGGGCCGCTAGGACCCAAAGGTGTGGTTAAACAAGGAGCGATTAGAATAGCCTCTGAACTCGGTTACTTGCTGGTTCCAGCATCTGTCTCGGCGAGTCACAAATGGGTGATGACCAAGCGCTGGGATGCGATGGAATTTCCCATGCCCTTTTGTCGCGCAGCATTAGCTATGGGTGAGCCAATTGAGGTGGATCTGAATATTGACAAGTCCGCTATTCGTCAATTGATGAACACGCTGGCAAATCAGATTAATCATCTGGAAAATCAAGCAAAAAGGTTGGTCGATGGCTTATGACAAGCAAGCTGTCAATTTTAACCAAACTGTTGAAACAGATATCCACACATCGTTTGTTGAAGATATTGGTTCTGGTGATTTAACCGCACAATTAATTCCGCAAGATAGTCAGGCCAGCGCACAAGTCATTAGTCGCGAACATGCTGTTATCTGTGGACGGCCTTGGTTCAATCAAACATTTCTCCAACTTGATCCTGCAGTCAAAATTAACTGGCTGATTGAAGAAGGTCAGCAAGTTGTTGCTAATACTAAACTCTGTAGCCTGGAGGGTAATGCCCGTGCTTTACTGACTGCAGAGCGCACAGCGCTTAACTGGCTGCAATCCTTGAGCGGCACGGCAAGCTTGGCTTATGAGTATGCACAAGCTGTTGCAGGGACGGGCGTTAAAGTACTGGATACCCGCAAAACAGTCCCTGGTATGCGCATTGCTCAAAAATATGCAGTTAAAATTGGGGGTTGTGAAAATCACCGCGTTGGTCTTTACGATGCTATTTTGATTAAGGAGAATCACATCATTGCTTGCGGTTCCCTGCATCAAGCAGTGTTACAATCCCGTCAACAACATCCGGATGTATTGATAGAGCTTGAGGTCGAAACCCTGGATCAACTAGAGCTAGCGTTGTCACTGCCATTGGATCGCATTATGCTGGATAATTTCAGTCTGGAACAGATGCGTGAAGCAGTTAAGCAGGTACAGGGTTATATCAAGCTGGAAGCGTCGGGAAACGTGAATTTAAAAACCATCCGAGCAATTGCTGAAACAGGCGTTGACTATATTTCTGTCGGACTGTTGACTAAAGATATACAAGCAGTCGATTTATCGATGCGAGTGTTATTCACAGAAAAGTAACGATAGGGTATTTGTTTTTGACCAACTGTTTATTCTGAAATAGCCTGATCGGTCAGCAAACTAGCCAGGACTGATTGTTGTTGTATTCTTTGTCGCCGGGTCAATTGACGAGTCGAGATAACAATACTTTTAAAAACATCCATTGCCACCTCAAAATCATCATTAACAATGAGATACTCATATTCAGCATAATGCGATATCTCTGACACTGCGTC
>JAZGEP010000224.1:0-10065 GCA_036478815.1 Methylococcales bacterium | reverse complement strand
GGATTTAATAAAATACGAATTTTGACTCGTCTTTTTGTCCGTCTTCCGCGTTGTAGAAACAGTTGCGTAGCTTGCTATGCGCCTATTTCTACGCCTTGAAGACGAACAAAAATCCTGCGTCAAACTTTCGTATATTATTAAATCCTCGTTCCCTAGTCTCGTTTGATGTCATTTAGGCTATCCGTGCTGAAAATTTCAATGGTAATCATATGCAGTCAATTTTACCATTGTTCAGGATAAGGAACGCGCATGAAATAACTTTGACAATGATGGCGCAGGATTTTCGTCAGGAGCAAAAAGACCAGCTAGGAGGCTGTCCGAAAATAGAAGCCTACTGCGGAAAAGCTGATTTGAGTCACGTTTTTCCATTATTTGAGGCGAATAGTTGCGCTATGTTAACGAAAATAAGGGGGAAATATGGCCAAATTCAGCTTTTCCGCATTAGGTTCTCTATTCTCGGACAGCCTCCTGGAATGTTCAAGTTATTCCATGCACGTTCCTGTAAGTACGATTCACTTGTCAGCATTTTTTTGTAGCTAAACTTCAGAGACAGCATTATTCTCTGCTCGATATTGTACGCTTTCTGCTAAAATTGATCTAAACGCGCGCGCCAAAGCGGACATCAATTAGAATTAAAAAAATCTGCACAGTTATCTTTTTTCTGTGCGTATCACTACCAATTAGGAATTACACCTTATGCCGCGATTTTTCAGCTGGGCGAGTACTGAGTCAGTTACCGATGATTTTATCAAACAGTCCACTGCAACGCTTGATATCAATCAACCTGAACATTTCAAACACAGCAATCGAGCCGGCTTGTTTAACAAACAAACAGTCCCGTTTGCTGCTAACAATCTGCTGGCTTCAATCAACGGTCACTGTAAATGGCTGGATTCAGACTTGCAGAAACAGGCCAGACAACAAGGTGATGCAGTCGCGTTACTGGAAGCTTGGCAGCGTTATGGCACAGATTTTCTAAAACATTTTATTGGGCCATGCAGTGTCGCAATTGCAAATCTTCAGACTTCAGAATTGTTTGTCAGTACAGATCGAGTTGGAATTAACAATTTTTATTATGCTTCGCCAGCTCAAGGTGGCATCGTTATTGCCGACGAGATCAATCCTATCATCAGTCACCCTGGAGTTGAGGCCAGTATTTCTGAACAAGCCATCTATAACTATGTCTATTTCCACATGGTTCCTGGTCCAGATTCAATTTATCACAATATAAAAAAATTGCCGCCAGCACATTATCTCCATTTTAAAAATGGTAAGACTGAGATCAAGCAATACTGGATGCCAGAATTCAGTGAAAATACAGCTGTTTCCATGGAAACCATGCAAGCAGAACTCAAGGATTTACTGCGCGACATCGTGTCGGATCGAGTCAGTATGGCAGGTAATCTCAATATTGGTAGTTTTTTGAGCGGAGGGCTGGATAGTTCAACTGTCACAGGTTTTATGGCGCAAGCATCGGCTACAACACCCTCCAGTTACACAATTGGTTTCGATGCCGAAGGCTATGACGAGGTGGAATATGCCCGCATTGCAACGAAACATTTTGGCACTAAAGGCATGGAATATTATCTGACACCAGAAGATATTATCGATGCAGTTCCTCGGATAGCTGCTCTTTACGACGAGCCATTTGGTAATTCATCTGTAATCCCAACCTATTATTGCGCTAAATTTGCCAAGGACAATGGAGCGGATGTGTTGCTTGCCGGTGATGGTGGTGATGAACTGTTTGCTGGCAACGACCGTTATGCAAAGCAACAGGTTTTTGAATTCTATAATCTGATGCCTAAGGTCGCTCAGAAAGCCTTACATGCATCACTCAGCCATTCAGAAACTGTTGATAAAATAATGCTGTTACGTAAAACTAAAAGCTATATCGACCAAGCCAGTATTCCATTGCCTGACAGACTACAAACCTATAATTTTCTGCATCGACATAATCCGGAAGAGGTTTTTTCACATGAATTTCTTGGGCAAGTTAACAGTCATCTACCGTTGGAATTACAACATCACTGGTATCATCAACCTGAGTCAGTAACTGCTCTGAACCGCATGTTGTATATGGACTGGCACTTCACTCTCGCATGGAACGATTTACGCAAAGTCAGCCGTGTGTGCAATTATGCTGGGATAGAAGTTGAGTACCCCATGCTGGACGAGCAACTCATTGATTTTTCATGTCGTATACCCAGCAATTGGAAACTCAACAAACTACGCTTGCGCCACTTTTATAAACAATCCATGCAGGGCTTTTTGCCAAATGCTATCTTGAAAAAGCCTAAACAAGGATTTGGGTTACCATTTGGAATTTGGGCAAAAAATCATCATGGGCTAAAAGCACTGATTCATGACAATATAGAAAAGTTGAAAACACGCGGCTTCATTAATCCTGAATTTCTGGACAAAGCGCTGGATATGCACGATAACAGTCATGCTGATTTTTACGGAGAATTATTGTGGGTATTGATGATGCTTGAGCTATGGATGAGCGCTCACGAGCAAGGTAATCAATAATTAGATACTATAGATCTTGTAGTGCGATAAGGAATGGAAATTCTAGATTTGTACTTCTGGCTTGTTTTTTCAGCGATTCAGAACATTTACCATTTTTTTTAGCATAAGACTTAGGTAACTATTCAGGAGTGAGGATTTAATAACTTCCCGATTTTGACTTGCCTTTTGATTTCACAGAAGCACTCATAAAATAGTTGCGTAGGTGTAAATGAGCACTTTCAACGCAGCTCTTGGACAAAATAGAGGGTAAGCTGAGTAGTTCTCTAATTGATTTATTTGATCGCTCTTAAATCCTCTGAATCGCTGAGTTACTTCTTGCGCATTTCTAAGAAATTTGTGGTGGACGATAGCCTTCTGGCAGCTCAACGCCTGCGCCAAACAGGAACTTGTCACGCTCATCTTCCAGCATTTTTTTAGCTTTTGGCTCAAACGGAGTCAGTCTGTTTTCATTGATGACCATGGTTTGGTGATCCAGCCATTCCTGCCAGGCTTGACGCGATACTTTTTCATAAATCTCTTGTCCTTTTTTTCCAGGAAACGGCGGATCATCCAGGCCTTCTGCCTGAGTTCCCAGCTTTACACAATCTATTATCCGCGCCATACAAAAACCTCATAGATGAGTAACAAATACTTCCTCTGTAGTCTATCAGAAATGAAACTTATATTCGGTGACAATGTTACTTTCTATTCTCGGACAGCCTCTTAGATGCAATGAATCATCTTTTTCCCAATATGATAGACTTCGCATGTGAAGCTTCATCTATCGACTAATGAATGGCATGTTTGAGGCTGTTTTTCTTCGAAAACATAATATTGGAGGTACCAGAAATGAAATTGAAACCATGGAAAAAAAAGCTCAACCCGTTTTATGTCATTGTTGGGTTCATGGCAATCTTTTTGATCAAAAAGGCATATTCCCTGTATCAAAACATGCCTGTAGAATAATGCAAGACAGTGAATAATAAAGTAGGCTGATAAGCCCTGGCATCATCCGGCGCGTTTGTGGATAAGTGGTGGCCCATTGTCGGATGGCACGTCGTTTATCCGATTACGGTAATTCCTGATGCTCTATTGATGGCTGATTGCCTGGCTTAAGATTCCTTTGTATAGTCGGCCCAAGATATTCCAGAACCTGTTGAGAATCATAAGCATTCAAATCACCTTCTGGTTTTTGACCTTCATACATGAGCACTTCAGCACTGACTTCATACCATGAATACGGACAACAATAGTCGTAATAGTCATAATTGTGATGACCATATCCATCTCCCCAGCTGTTATAGTATCCATGACGACTATGTGAGTAGGGAAAATAACGATAGCGACTCATTTGCTTTGTGTTTTTGTCGTGCAATATAAAATAATCATATCCGGTTACAGTGGATATCTCAGCAGCACGATAAATCAAATAGTTTTCAGTGGTTTCGGCTGCCATCGAACTATTGCCAACAAACGAGAGTGCGAAACGATTTTCCTCGATACGCTTCTCCTGATAACCAGCACCATCACTATAGGGTCGATACGCTGGCAAGCTGGATGCGCAACCACCCAATAAAGCCACCAGAAAGCAAAAATACAGTGTTCGCATTCGAGACATTGTTGTTTTACTAAAAAATTCCATCATATACTCCATGCAGTTAGCAGCATGCTGCTCGTATTCATTCAATTCAAAGTTTGAGCTGGAAACACAATTCACACAGCGTCTCCTGACCACAGTCAGCAATGTGTCATTATACTCAATGTATATGAATTGCTGATTAATTGCCTGTAGATTTTTAGATGACTCGCAATACATTATTACTTGTCAAAATTATTCAATACCGTTTTCAAGTTTGCCCCAAATCCCAGATTGCCTGTTTATCCGAACAGAGATTGCTTTCTCCACAAGATCACGACTTCCCAGAATACGAATGCTTTTGCGGGCTCTGGTGATGGCTGTATAAATCAGTTCTCGACTTAAAATCGGTGATAATTCTTCTGGTAAAACCAGCAATACATGGTCAAATTCTGAGCCTTGTGATTGATGAACTGTGAGCGCCCAGGCAGTTTGGTAGGCTGGCAGTCTGGCCGGTGAGAGTATTCTTATTCCAACATCAGGCTTTGAGAAATACGCTTTTAATTCTCCTGATGGAGAATCGGCAAGCAAACCGATATCACCATTGAATAAATCAAGCTGGTAGTTATTGCGGCTGATAATTATGGGCTTGCCGTTGTAAAATTGCCCTTGTCCTGAAATAAAATTGTGCTTGTACAGCAGATTTTCAATGTATCGATTAAGCCTATCGACCCCCCATTGCCATCTTCGATGGGCGCATAACAATTGAAACTGATTATTTGCCTGTAAACACTGTTGCGGTTCTGCATCGGCTTCGAATTGTTGAGCAATCTGTTGGATTAAATAGTCATCCAGTCGCGCCATGTCTGATGCTTGCCATGCGACCTCCGGGTATTGTTGTGCATCCAACAACAGCAGCGCAGCATCACTGTCACCAATGTTTACCGCTTCAGCCAGTTGACCAATGCCCGGACATTCTGCAAAGCGATAACTATGTTGCAAGCGGGTAATACAGTGTTTAAGCACACTGTTTTCGGCGTTGCGACACAGTTCCCCGAACACTGCTCCAGTTTCTACCGAGACCAGTTGATCGGCATCGCCAAGCAAGATTAATCGCGCATCCGTGCTGACCGCATCAACCAGTTTGCTCATTAATGCTAGATCGATCATCGATGCTTCATCAATAATTACAGTATCGTAAGGCAATGGATTATCAGCATTATGCCGAAAATTAACGCGATTGGGTCGATAACCGAGCAAGCGGTGGACAGTACTGGCTTGCATGCGTTGTGAAGATAATTTCACAGTATCGCTGATGGCTTGCTGTATACGTGTCGCTGCTTTTCCGGTGGGGGCTGCAAGTGCGATACGTGAATCTGGATTGCAGTAATACAAGATTGTTAACAAACCAGCAATTGTGGTGGTTTTTCCGGTTCCGGGGCCACCAGTAATAATGCTTAACCGCGATCGGATTGCTTGCAGAATCGCTTGATTTTGTTGCTCGGAAAGCGTTTGATCTTGTAACAGCTCGGTTAGTGTATTGTCATCAACTGATAAAGTTGCTTGTGGAATAGTCGACTGCATGGCACGATCGCGCAATGCAATTGCAAGTTGTTGCTCATACTGCCAGTAACGCTGAAAATACAAGCGCTTGCTGTCATCCAGAATTAGCGGAGTAATTGCGCCAGGCTTGCCAACGGCTGAACTGGATTCGAGTATCGTCAGCCATTTTGGTAAAGAAGGCGCGCTGTATCCTTCAATCTGTTGACCTGCATAATCAGCTAGCAGCAAGCACACATCACCTTGTCGTACTTGATGGCTTAATATGCGTATTGCATGTTTCAGTGCCTGATGGTCTGGCGCATTCTCACCTTCGGCAAGCAAAGATGCCAGCTGCTGGTCAATAGGCTCCCATTGCCAGTCTTGTGCGATCATGCGGCTTGACTGTTTGAGAATAACTGGCTTAATGTTTCAATCAATGGCTGCGCTGGTTTGTCATAATAAATACCTGTCCCCGGTGCTGCCTGGGGCGACATTCCACGCAGAAACAAATAATAAACACCGCCAAAATGTCTCTGGTAATCGTAATCCACAAGTCGTAGTTGTAAAAAACGGTGTAGCGCTACGCTGTAAATCAAGTATTGCAGATAGTAATGTTGGTTGGCAATAGTATGAATCAGGTTATCAGCATGATAAGCCTGTTGATCGACACCTAGCCAGTTTGATTTATAATCGGCCAGATAATAACAATCGTTTTGACGATAAACAAGATCAATAAACCCACGCATCCAACCTTGTATATTGCGTGATGTTAATCGATTGATTGCTGAGTTGATTATCGAATCAGGATAATAGTCAATCAACAGTTTTTTAATGCTTTGAATGTTCAGGTTTTCGATGGGATAGTAAAATCCAAACTCATCGATACGATCCTTTACTGCCAGTTGTCGAAGACAAAATTGATTGTCTGCTTGTAACGGTGTGTCCAACACTTGTTGTAACCACGGTGTAACCAGTTGCGTCAGATGCTGCTGTTGATCAGCAGAATAATTAGCTCGTAGCGCATCTTTTATGATTGTTTGTTGGTCGAGAACCGGCTTGGTAAAATCCAGATCTTCAAGCATTTTGTGCAAACATGTTCCTGCTTGTGATCCTCGCGGGAATTCACTCGCGGCTTGTGGGATTTCCTGGCTGACAATTGACTGGTCATCATCCAGCTGTTGGTGATCTACACCATGTGTTAACAAAGTAAAACTCACAACTTGTTGTGGGAACGCAATCGTTCCAGAAAACTGACGCGGCTTGCGCGGCTTGCGCGGCTTGTTTTGTTTTGTGGCAGGCTTGAAAGAAACGAATACTGGCTGGGGTAACGAAAGATGCTGCATAGCGCCGTTGGTTTTGCTGACGATGCTATCCAGAATTTTCAGTTTATCAGTCACACTCAGATTTTTGATAGCATTCGTTGTTTCTGCTATCGTCGTCAGCTGATGATTGCCATACAGCAGCCAACCTAATGCGGATTTTTCAATGCCATTGATTTGACCCGTCACAATCGTACAATGATATTTGGCTCGGGTCAGTGCAACATACAGTAAACGCAACTCCTCAGCCAGCGCTTCGTTAACAGCAAGCTTTTTTCCATACTCACGTTGATCTGACCCCATATCCAGACAAGCAATATGATTCTGTTCTGTATCATGATAAACAAAAGGCTCGCCATTATCTGATTCAGTTGAAGACTGTTTGCCATCCCACAGGAACGGACAAAAAACCAGATTGTATTCCAGGCCTTTGCTGGCATGAATAGTAACGATTTTCACCAGATTCTCATCACTTTCCAGTCTTAATACCGCTTCTTCATCTTCGCTGTCACGCTGGCGATTCAACCAATTAAGCAGACCTTGCAAACCTAAAGCATTATTCCCGTTCTGTTGATTAAGCAATTCACCCAGATGCAACAAGTTGGTAATGCGGCGCTCACCATCGGGCAATACCAGCCAACGACGATAACAATCACCAGCCTCGATAATTGCTTTAAACATGCGCATAAAACCATGCTTTAACCAAAGCTGATGCCAGTCACGAAAAGTATCCAGCCATTGATCCCACTTCTGTTGGGCAAGTGCATCATCATTCTCAAAGCTGGCAATTTGCTGTGCATTCAAACCCAGAATCCGGGTTGCCAATGCGGCACAAATTAATCCATGTCTGGTTGGTTGCAAAATGGCAGTGATAACATGGGCCAAATCTTGTGCTTCAAGCGTGTTGAAGACACTATCATGAGTCAGTAGCACGCTGGCAATGCCACGTGCAGTTAATGCTTGCCGAATACTTTCTCCTTGTCGATTGGTTCTAACCAGTACCGCGATATCGCCACCACACACTGCATGCGTATCAATCTTAAATTGTCCGGCAACACCGCGATTCAGTAACACCGCAATCTCATCGGCAACAGCATCCACAATCAACGGCTCAGCATTGGTTTTTGCAAGCAGCTTATTCGGCTGATTTTTGTTTTCAACAACCCAGCAGCGCAATGCCGGCAGCTCATCTGGAAAATGCGCATTCAGCGCCTCACCTTGAGCAGCCTCCACTATTTGATAGTTGATAGTATCCAGCCAAAAGGGGCGCTGATTATGCTGGAACAAGATGTTAATAGCAGTCACCATGCGTTGTGATGATCGCCAATTTTGAGTTAATGTCCACCACGGCTTCTGTGCAGTGTTGCGAGCGCGTAAATAGGTATAAATATCTGCACCACGGAAACTGTAAATCGCTTGCTTGGGGTCACCGACTAAAAACAGCGCTTGAGCTGACTGGTTTGATTGATGGTAAATTGAATCAAAAATCTCATACTGAACCGGATCAGTATCCTGAAATTCATCAATCAATGCGACAGGAAAGCGCTTGCTGATTTGACGCGCCAGTGTTGAATCTGATTCGCTGGTTAAAGCTTCGTGTAAACGCAATAACAAATCGTCATAACTGAGAATCCCTTGTTCATGCTTGATTTGTTTTAAACTGATTCGTAAATGCTCTAACAACTGCAAACGTATCTGATTGATGGCTTGCTGATTACAAATTTGATGCTGTAAGGTTAACGTTTTATACGCTTCCCAAACATCAAAAAAAGCATGGTGTGGTGTTTGATGATTTTTTTTGGTTTTTTCCTTTAGGACTGATGCCGTAAAAAGCTGGGCGCATTTCATCTCATCTTTTGATAACAAACCAGAGCTCGTTGTATTTACAAGCGTTTCAAGCTCATGCAATTTGTCTGGCAATGTCTCGATTTTATAGCTATTTCGTTTCAGCCCTTCATCTTCAATAAGTAGTTTTTTAATATCTTCCGAAGACTTACCCCAAACTGTCCTCGCTTTATCCAGTGCGGTTTGCAGGTCAGTTTCAATGGCTTCACAAGCCGAATCCAGTTGTAATGGCAACACATTCAAATATGGTTTGGAAACCCATTTAGCCACACTGTTGGCTAATGTTTCCGGTGTCAACTTTGCGCTGGCAAGCTGATCCAGTTGATGATTGGTCGCGATATAAAACTGCTTACGCCAAAAATCATCAACAATTTGTTGACGTAATTCACTATCGTCACGAACAATCTCATTATCAAAAGCAACGCCAGCTTCCAATGCGACATCTTTTAGCAAACGTTGACAAAAACCGTGGATGGTATAAACCGATGCCTGATCAAAACTACAGATCGCCAACCTTAGTTTTTTAGTTGTTTTTGCAGTTTGCTTCGTGCTGGTTGTGGTTTGATCGCGTATTTGCTTTAGAAAAGAATCAGTAGGTATTTCATCAGTTGAAATCGCTTGCAATGCATCGACCAAAGCTTTGCGCAAACGTGCTCGCAACTCTTCGGTCGCAGCATTGGTGAAAGTCATCACCAGAATCTTACTGACATCCAGATCCTGTTCTATAATCAAGCGTGTGTATAACGCTGCTATTGTGTAGGTTTTACCAGTCCCTGCGCTGGCTTCGATTAGATTGCGACCAGTGAGTGGAATGTTGTTGAGTTCAAGAGAACGTGCGTCAGTTATTTCCGTCATAGTCTGTGTACTATCGAATTTGTTCTAATAGGCTATGATAAGATAATACAGATTTTTAGAATGACATATCCAAAAAACCCATTAAGACAAATTTCGCAAGTTCCACTACCAATCCTCGCTTCTAAACACAATGACTCCAGTTCGTTTATGTATGCATTAATATCAGGAATATGTTCGTGAATAAAATACAGAAAATATTTTTACTTGTCGTTCTACTTTTAGGATTCTGTCAATCTGCACTGAGTATTACTCAACAGAACGGATGGTGGTGGAATGCAGATGAATCAGGACGTGGGTATACAATTGAACAACAAGGTGACAAGATTTTCTTTGCCGCATACTTATACAACGATGATGGCAGTGCTGTGTGGTATACAGCCGACATGGATAAAACAGCAGATGATCAGTTTAAAGGTA
>JAZGEP010000223.1:0-9681 GCA_036478815.1 Methylococcales bacterium | reverse complement strand
CAGCAATAAATTGAAACCAGCGAATACGCTCCATAAACCAAAAGGTTTTACGCGCACTTTTCACTTCAAGATTGAGAAAACTTTCCAGATAAGAACGCTCATAATCTCGCCGGGCAAATATTTTGGCGTTCATGATGTTAGTGACGGAATCAACAATTTTTCCGCTGACTAAACTGCGAGAAGCAGCATATTCGCGGGCATATTCACGACATTTGAGTGCTAACAGGAAAGAGATGATCACATAAGCGCTGATCCAGCCAGCTAATGTCAAAGCCAACTGCGTATTGACACCTAACAACAAAATCAGCGATACGCTGAATGAAATCACCAACGGCCAAAAATCAAAAAGCACAGTCCAGATGGTATGCGCAACACTCATTGAAACTTCACCAATACGATTCCCCAACGAGCCGGCAAAATGGCTCATAAAAAAACGCTGGGAGTGATGTTGCAAATAAGCAAACAACTCACGGCGAACTGTTTTTCTGAGTGAGGGACCAATAAATACCAACGCCGCACCGCTCGCTCGGGAAAACAACAAAATGCCCAGATTCAATAACCCAAAAAGCCAGAGTGGCTCTTCAACATAACTCCAGATTGAGGCTGTTTGTGCTTGCGCAACAGCCACCGCATCCATAATCTGCTTGATGGCGTAGGGCAACAGGATAGTACAAGCTGCTTGTCCAGCCTCTAACAACATCATTAGCAACAAACCCCAACGATAGAAGTTTAGGTATCGAAAGCAGAATGCTAATGGAGACGATGGTAATGGAGGAGCCTCTGCCGCCCGTGCTTTGGAATTTGGTATAAAACTATCCACTGTAAAAGTACGTTCCTTCGAAATAAACTGTCAGTATAGACGTCTATTTTACTGCCTTGAATTGAAACAACAACACTACGCAAATTTAGGATGTTATTAAATCCTCATTTCTAAGGAGCGCAAATTTAATAACTTCCGGGTTTTGACTTGCCTTTTGGCTCCAACTAAAATAGTTACATAGCTTGTTATCTTCATGAGTATTTAAATAAATGAGTTGTATTCTAAGAATTTCTGGAGAGGAGTTAAATATTGATGAGATGCTTCAATTAAATTCACTCACATATGACCAAGTATGGCGAAAGGAAGAGCCCTGTTCAATAACAGGAAAATTAAATATTTCTTCAGGAATACAATTCGTCGTCAGTGACGCTGATTTTGAGAGTTTTATAATTCAGCGAAGTGATGCCATTAAATTTCTTGAGAAAAATATGGATGCTATTTTAAAAATGGTACAGTTCCCAAACGTACAAGATAAAATTCTTGATTTTGGTGTTTCAATAACTGAAGGCAATGTTTCTGTAATGTCTTACTTATCACCAGAGTTAGTAGATTTAGCTGCTAAATGTGCTCTTGGTGTTGAGATTTCTTGTTACCTATGTAGCGATGATGAATAAAGCTAAATCGCTTCCAGTTGACTGTAAAAAGCGTCATAAATTTTGCTATTGAAAAATTTCCGCCTCTTTATATGTCAACTGAATCAGGCGCTATGCGCCTGATTGTATTAGCACTCTTGTGAATCTAACACTCTACACCAAACTTCCGGAAGTTATTAAATCCTCGCTCCTAAGCGTATAATGCTCCGGTACTTAATTCTACTTTGTTAGATTATTAATGTAGGGTGCGTTGTACGCACCATTGCGATAGCAAACGGGTAAACCAACACCGATTGGTGCGTAAAACGTACCCTACAGAAACAATTTGTGCAATCCCCCATTCTAATGTAACAGAGTAGGATTACTTATACCTAAAAACAACATTAAATCAACAGGGAGCATTCATGAACAAGCTTGGTCTATCAATCAGTTTTTTGATCTCAATACTACTCACGGGCTGCCTTGGCATGTCCTCCTCTTCATCGAAACCAGAAAGCTGCCCCACATATGTCCCATCATTAGCCTATTTAATGGCACAAGTTTCTGCAGCCAGTTATGAAAGCGACAGAAGTCAGTTAAACGAAGCATTATCCGGGTTGGGTTTAACGCTGGACGATATCATCATTAAAGAATCCAGCACTGGAACACAAGGATTATTAGCTTATAACAATGACATCATAGTGATTGCTTTCCGTGGAACTGAGGATTTCAAAGATTGGGTCAGCAATGCACAAGTTTGGGAAAATAAAATAAACAACACCCCCAACTGCGATCAAAAAGTAAGCGTCCATCAAGGCTTTCACACGGCAATACAATCGGTTACCGATGATGGCAAGTTGTTTTCTCGGATTGCTGAATTACAACAAACAGGTCGTAAATTTTATATTACAGGGCATTCATTGGGAGGCGCATTAGCCACTTTAATGGCTTATTTTTCAACAGAAGACCAAGCGATTAACATTGATGGCGTGTACACATACGGCCAGCCACCAATTGGTGACTCAGAGTTTAGACAGTGTTATGAAGCTCAGTTATTGGATAAAACCTTCCGTTTTGTTAATCACAAAGATGTCGTGCCACGGTTAAAACCTAACGATAGTTTAAAACATGTGGGTTTATTATTATTTTTGGATAACGATGGAAATCTCGGCACTGAAAAACCCGATGGTTTGCTCAATACTGCAAAAAATGTACTTGATACAGCCCTGGTGAAGTCACATTCGGTTGATGCTTATGTTAGTGATTTGGAGAAGCATAGGAATAACAATCCATTCGCTTGCAAGTAAACGATCATCACGGCTGGATAGTGACGACTTCAAGGTAACTCTTAACGCAATCTGTAACTGCTTAAATTGCGCTGAGTAAATACCATTCAAACCAGTAACGATAACCCTATTGAGTAACAGGAGTAGTTTGAAATGGTATGGGCTCCACGGGTTACCGTTGCTGCGGTTATCGAGCGCGATCAGCAGTTCTTATGTGTAAAAGAAACCATTCTTGGCAAGCAAGTCATCAACCAGCCTGCTGGACATCTTGAGCCAGGAGAAACTCTGCTGGAAGCAGTTCAACGCGAAACTTTGGAAGAGACTGGTTGGGTTGTTGAGCCACAATCAGTGGTTGGAATTTATCTATGGCATCATCCACAAGAAGACTTAACCTTTTTAAGAGTCACCTTCTCCTGTGATTGTAAAACCTTCTCTAAAAATGCAGAAATTGATTCCGACATTGATGAAGCTGTCTGGCTTAGCGCACAGCAACTGCGCGATAGCCAGACTAAATTGCGCAGCCCGTTGGTCATGACTTGCATTGATGACTACTTGCAAGGCAAGCGATTTTCGTTGGATATTCTTAGTTCTGTCAAGTAGCCTTATAATTGGTTGTTAGGTGATGAACTGATGATGTTAGAAGCAATGATAGAGCCTCAGGTTCGAGAAGAGATTATGCGAAGACTTGCAGCAGCAGAAAAAGAACATGCTGTAAGAATTCTGTACGCTTGCGAATCAGGCAGTAGAGCCTGGGGATTCGCATCTCCAGATTCGGATTACGATGTACGGTTTATCTATGCTCACACATCTGATTGGTATCTATCCTTCGATGTTGAGCGCCAACGTGATGTTATTGAATACCCAATTGTTGATGAAATCGATTGTAGTGGTTGGGATATTCGTAAATCGCTCTATCTTTTTACGCGCACTAACGGCGCATTACTAGAATGGCTAAATAGTCCCATAAAATACATAGAACTTGGTGATTTCGTTCAGAGTTTGCGAGTGCTTGCTCCAAAAGCATTTAATAGTACCGCATTGTGTTATCACTATAGTCATATGGCGCGAAGCAATGCACGAGAATACTTGCTAAAAGATCAAGTACGCTTAAAGAAATATTTCTATGTTTTAAGGCCACTGTTGGCTATTCGTCACATCGAACAGCAGGAAACGCCTCCACCCATTGAATTTGAGAAGCTCGTTGAAAGCGTTGCACCCAACGGCATTCGCCCCGGAATTGAGGAACTATTGGCTCAGAAACGTAGCTTACCTGAGATAGGTCTTGGTGATCCAATCGCTGAAATCAATGAATTCATAGAATCTGAGATCGAAAGGCATGGTGAATCATTTAAGGGACAAGGCAGACCTGATTTATTGACAAAGCAAGAAATTCGTGATGATCTCAATCAAATATTTCAGTCGGCGATTAGAGGACATGTTCATGATGTCGTCTAATAAAACGTTCCAGCTTATTCAAATCAGTATGTCTTTTGTAAAAACAATATCCCCTCTCGATCTGGTTATTGAGGTATCAGAATGAACCGTTCAAACATCCATCCAACGGCTGAGGTAAACAAGAAAGCCACTCACATTTTGTTTCAACAAATGGGAACCGTAGACACATTCAGGTTTTTAAATCAAATTAGCTTGGGGAGCGGTGACTATACAAAAGAAAGAAGTGAATGGTTAGATGACTTAACCTTAGAAGAAATAGTCTCCGATATTAAGGCGCAAAGAAAGTAATATATTTTGTGCTAATATCGCCATAATTATATGATCAAGAACAATGAACAAGCCTAATAAAACGTCGTGTGTTTCTACATTACGCTCCACTTCATTTTTGCATATAAAAACACCACTTTTCGACAGCCGGACATAATGCTAGACCAAGTATATAATAAAAATTTCGTAAAAATAATTATTATATAAAGGGAATAACTCAATGATCAAATTTGTGACGATAGTAACAATGTTACTTTTAACATGTACCAATGCATTGTCTGAAACTACAATATTTTCTGATGATTTTGAAAGCGGCAGCTTTAATTCTAACTGGGTGGCAAGACCAGGCGCTTCTGGAGGAGTTGTTGATGTCATCTCTAGCGTAAATGCTGTCGAGGTTGCCCACTTGGGTTTATTTGGTGCGGCTCTGGGTAGAAGCACCTCTGGTAGCTTGACTACTAATTCATTAGATTTGCATTTAGATTTGTCTACTTATACACAAGTAGAACTAAGCTTCTGGTTAAAAGATACCCGTGATGATACTCATGATAAAGATGGTATTTACTTTAGTGATGATGGTGGAGTGAATTTTAAAAAAGTTTATGATTTTAGTTTTGGAAGCTGGGTGGGGGTATACGGAAGACTTCCTCCTATTGATATCGATCAATTAGCAACAGACAATGGTTTAAGTCTTACAAATAATTTTGTAATAAGATTTCAACAACACGATAATAATGAATTTGGAAATGCTGGGCTTTATTTAGATGATGTTTTGGTAACATCGCCAACCCCGCCTACGTTTGAAAACCTCCCTTTTCAAGATGGCTTTGAGTCAGGAGCGTTCAGTAGTGCATGGAAATGGGGTACGCCTGTATCAACCACACAACCGGGATCCATTACTCCATCAGGAATCGTTAGTGTCCTATCTGATATTAATGGGATAGAAGTTCCTCAACAGGGATTATATGGAGTTGCTATGGGAAGAAGAGTTAGCGGAGGATTGGCTACGAATGCACTGGATTTGCATTTAAATATGTCAAACCATACTCAGATTGAACTTGGCTTTTACATGAAAGATACTCGTGATGATACTCATGAACAGGATGGAATTTGGTTTAGCAATAATGGCGGTCAGATTTTTAGAAAAATTTTCCAACTAGAACCAGGCGCATTACCTAATGGAGAATTTCAACAAATAGTGGTCGATGTTGATGCTTTAGTTGCTGATTTAGGGTTAACGCTTACAGAGCAATCAGTTATACGATTTCAGCAATATGATAATAACGAATTTGGAAATGCTGGTATTTATATCGATTCTATTGTTGTAGAGGGTGATGGAATTTCTAGCCCACAACCTCCGGTTATAGGCGGTGAGGGAACGCTTATTCTGGATGTTGATGGTAACGGCGTAATCGACGCGCTGAGTGATGGATTATTAATTCTAAGATACGCTTTTGGTTCTCGGGGAGATTCATTAACAAGCGGTGTCGTAGCTTCTGATTGTCAACGTTGTACTAATAGTGAAATAGAAGCCTATATTGGCAACTTATCTCGGTAATAAAACCAAAAGAATTGTTGTGCTCTCGTTTCACGCTCCAGCGTGGAAATGCAGTGCGGACGCAGGCTGTCGAAACAAGCGCTTTTTTCTGTGAATTATTTTCTCGGTGAATGGATTTTTATCCCAAATCCAAATGTTGCAAACTGAAAGTATTTGATCGGTCTGTGTCAACCTTCTTCAATCCCAAAAGCCCTGGTAGGATGTGGTGAGGCACGAACCGCATCAATCAATGAAGTTGTGTTGCATCAAGCGTTTGTCGAAAACTCGATAAAATGTCTCGTTTTTGACCAAAGGCTATGTTAGAACCAAACGCATCTATTGATGCGGTTTGTGCCTCACCACATCCTACCAGGGATGTCGGTACAAATGATTCGTCTATAAACCCAACGAATGCAAGCAACCAAAATACTCGAATCCATTTTTTCATACGTCTATGCACAAAAAAACCTGTGATAAAAAGTTAAAAACCGGAACAAATCAAGCTCAGATAAAGGCGTTATTTCTACAGCCTAGAGCGGATGCTCCTGCGTCCCGGAACACAGGAGCGTTCAAGACTGGATTCCCACGAAGACCGTGGGAACCAGAGCTATTGTTACACCCAACTCAATTCAAAAAAAATCATGATGACTTATTCAAATCAAGAGTCGAAAACAATGATGAAAATTGTAAAGATTCCACATAAGCAGACGATGCAACTGTGACACAATTAGCTGAGCCTTACGTTCAAAACCCACAAATGAAACAAAAAGTAACCGTTGGCATGTCTGGCGGAGTTGATTCTTCAGTGTCCGCACAGTTACTCATCGAACAAGACTACGATGTCAGCTGCTTGTTCATGAAAAACTGGGATGAGGATGATGGTACTGATGCATGTACGGCAATTGCCGACTTGGCTGATGCTCAGCAAGTTTGTGATACGCTGGGATTAACCCTTAAAACTGTTAACTTTGCCCATGAATATTGGGAGAAAGTCTTTGAAAACTTCTTGAGTGAAAGCGCTGCCGGACGCACGCCGAATCCAGATATTCTGTGTAACCAGCATATTAAATTCAAGGCATTCCTTGATTTCGCTCTGGACAATGGCGCTGATTTAATTGCTACAGGTCATTATGCGCGTATTGAACAACGCGATGGACGTTATGCTTTACTAAAAGCGCTCGATCAAAACAAAGATCAAACGTATTTTCTGTACCGCTTAAACCAGGCCGCATTATCACGCTGTTTGTTTCCATTAGGAACAATGCATAAACCGGCAATACGTCAATTGGCTGTTGAAGCTGGTTTTGAAAACCACGCTAAAAAGGACAGTACAGGAATTTGTTTTATTGGGGAACGCAATTTTCGTCCGTTCTTACAGCGTTTTCTGCCTGTTCAGCCTGGTGAAATCAGAAGCATTGATGATCGGTTGCTCGGAGAGCACCAGGGTTTGATGTCTTACACTTTGGGACAACGTCAAGGTCTTGGTATTGGTGGAGTACGCGGTGCGAGCAGTGAAGAACCCTGGTACGTTGTTGAAAAAGACATGCAGCACAATAAACTTGTTGTTGCACAAGGGCATGACCACCCATTGTTGTTTGCGCAAAAACTGCAGGCTAACCAGTTAACCTGGTTGAGCGGTGAATCCCCAGAACAGAAATTCAGCTGCAAAGCCAAGAGTCGATATCGCCAGGCAGATCAAGCCTGTACTGTTCAACTCAATGACGATCAATCTACTTGCGTGGTTACATTTGAGCAGCCGCAACGCGCGTTAACGCCTGGACAGTCTGTTGTATTCTATAACGATGACGAATGCATGGGTGGTGGCGTGATACAATCGGTGGGCTAACGTCACTGCCATTCATTCTACGTTTTCAGATTATTAATGTAGGGTGGGTTGTACGCACCATTGCGATAGCAAAAGGGCAAACCACGCCAATAGGTGCGTAAAACCACCCATATACAGAAATATTTTTGTGTAATCCCAGTTCTAATCTGACACAGTAGAATTAAGAAACGCGCATGGAATATCTTCAACAACTGATTTGTCTTTTCCATCATCCATTTTCTTCATTGTTTTAAGAGGTTTTCTGCATGACCATGTCTTCACTCACCGCTATTTCACCAATTGATGGTCGTTACTCAGATAAAGTTGATCTGTTGCGACCTATTTTTAGTGAGTTCGGATTAATTCGTTACCGAGTGTATGTGGAAGTCGAATGGCTGAAAGCTCTGGCAAACGAACCAGCTATCACCGAAGTTGCTTTACTTTCCGAGCCCGCATTGGAGCAACTTGATGCACTGGTAAAAAACTTCTCACAAACTGATGCATTGCGCGTAAAACAAATAGAACGCACCACCAATCATGACGTTAAAGCTGTCGAGTATTTTATAAAAGAATCGATTGCCGACAATGCGGAGCTTGCCAAAGTTGAAGAATTTATTCACTTTGCCTGCACATCCGAGGATATCAATAATCTTTGCCATGCATTAATGCTTCGAGATTGTCGACAGCAAGCTTTGTTACCGTTTTCAGAAACGGTGATTGAAGCGCTGAGTCACCTTGCCGGGCAGTTAAAAAATCAGCCCATGTTATCCAGAACACATGGTCAACCCGCATCACCCACAACCATGGGCAAAGAGTTAGCCAATGTAGCTGCGCGTTTACAACGCCAGTTAGCACAAATAAAACAAGTCGAATTAACCGGGAAAATCAATGGTGCTGTTGGCAATTACAATGCCCATCATAGCGCTTATCCGGAAATTGACTGGCTTGCATTCTCCAAACGTTTTGTAGAGTCTCTCGATTTAGTATGGAATCCTTATACAACGCAGATAGAACCCCATGATTGCATCGCAGAACTGTTTCACGCAGTGATTCGCTGGAATACCATCCTGCTCGATTTTAACCGGGACATCTGGGGTTATATTTCGCTGGGTTATTTCAAACAAAAAACGGTTAGTGGCGAAATTGGTTCATCGACCATGCCACATAAAGTTAATCCCATCGATTTTGAAAATTCAGAAGGAAATCTTGGAATTGCCAATGCATTATTTGCTCATCTGGCAGAGAAGTTACCGATTTCTCGCTGGCAGCGTGATCTAAGTGACTCAACAGCACTGCGTAACGTCGGTGTAGCCATGGCACATCATCTCATCGCCATGCAATCCACACTCAAGGGCATTAACAAACTTGAAATTAACGGCAGGCAAATGGTAACCGATCTGGATGCCAACTGGGAAGTGTTGGCAGAACCAATTCAGACGGTGATGCGTCGCTATGGAATTGAAAAACCTTATGAACGACTTAAAGAGCTGACCCGTGGTCGTCGTATTGGTCAAAAAGAAATGCAGGAGTTCATTGAATCGTTGGAAATTCCAGAGCAGGCCAAGCAATCGTTACTTAGTCTGACTCCAGACAACTACACTGGTTACGCCGCACAACTGACAGAGAGGCTATGCTCAGAAACAAGCTCAGAGTAAATAAATCAATATGTGGTTTCTCGTTCCATGCTTTGTTGTGGGAATACAGTCTGTGACACTTCTGCGTCACGAGACGCAGGAGTGTCACAGACTGTATTCCCGCGACCGTAGGAACAAGTATTTTTACTCATCAATCCTAAGGTGGTTTGACGAAACAAAGTTACCAACCTTGCTTGTCTTTTTGCTCCTGACCAACGCAATCTCAATCGTTACGTAGAATGACTATGTGCCTCTTGAGATAGTTCGGTCAGAAACAAAAATCCT
>JAZGEP010000222.1:0-30379 GCA_036478815.1 Methylococcales bacterium | reverse complement strand
AAAGTGATTTTGTCGTTACGAGCACTGGTTCAATCAAAAGGGCGTTGGCAACAATTTTGGGGGAATATTGAGCAATATGGCGCACAAGTGTGTTTGTAGGATGACATTATTTTAAATCAGCACCCGGCATTGAAGTTTCGATGTGATTGTTTCCAGGGTAGATTTGTAGTCTGCATCTATTAATGAAAAATATGTGGGGTCGTTACCGCGAATAAGGTTCGCCATTTCTAAATTAGTTACTAGCTCTCGTGAGTAAAAATCAAGATACACATTGTAGGTACAATTAGTCATTATAATGCTCCATTAATATTTTTTCATTACTGATGAGTAAGCCGCCTTTCGGTAACGAGCCTGGTCTAGCTAAACAGTTAAAGGCATATAGTCTTATTCATTGTGTCGTTCAAAGTTTTCGATTTATGCTCGGTACTCAAATGCGTATAGCGGTCTGTACTGCTTAAAGATTTATGCCCTAATATCTCGGCTATCTCTTTTAACGTTTTACCATCTCGCGCCAGAGTAGACGCTACATCATGTCGCAAATCATGCCATCTGAAATTCTGAATTTTGGCTTCTTTCAAACAGGCAATCCATTGTTTTCTGTAATCGAATGGCTTACATGGATCAATTGATGATGGAAATAACAAACCATTACCGACTTCACGATATTTTTTAAGCTCATGCATCATTACATCTGGGACAGGAGTATGCCTGGCTGATCCGTTCTTTGTGTCATGAAGCATAGCCAGCCCTCGCTCAACATCAATGTCATTCCAGCGCAATTGTTCCAACTCACCTTTGCGCATTCCGGTAGTTAACGCCATTAGCACTTTCAGGTAAAATTTACCACCAATCGTTTTGGCTGCTTTCAATAATCGTGGTTTTTCTTCATCCGATAAATAACGCACTATTTTGTTTTTCACTTTCATTGAACGAACACGGTCGCATGGGTTTTCGCTGATATATTGATCACTGGTGTCGCCTTCCTCCTGTTGCTCAACTGCAAATTTTAAGATTGCACTGACAACAGCAAGATGCCTGTTATAAGTAGATGGTGCTTGTGATTTTTTGGGTTTGAGGTGTTCGCGGATGAGATCTGGCGAAATATCAGACAGCAGCGTTTTACCGAGTCGTGCTTCCCACCATAAGACTAAACGAACGCGGTCGTGGTCTTTCCCCGTCCAGAAGTGAATATATTGATCAGCTAATTGGTTGAAATTAACAGTGCAGGGCTTGATTCCGCGCGCTTCGTATTCCTGAAATTCCAATACATTACGATTGCCCCACGCTCTGGCATCTGCTCTACGCCTGAATGTTTTGGATTTAATTTGGTTGCTAGATTTGGTGAGAATAACACGATAACGTGTTTCACCGTTTTGGAGTGTTGTTTTGCGGATGAAGAAATTGAGCATCTGTGCAGCCTCTTTCGAAGACAAAAAAAACAAAACTACTGTAGTAATCACTGTAGTTGCCTGTTTTAGTACACAGTTACTTAGGTTTTAAGTCCTTTTAAACCCTTGTTTTATAAACATAAATTTAGTGGGTCGTGAGCGATTCGAACGCTCGACCATCGCATTAAAAGTGCGGTGCTCTACCAGCTGAGCTAACGACCCTCAACAAAGATTATCAATTATATCAAACAACCTTGCTAAATCTCAAGCCTATCTGGAATTTGATTGATTAATTCACCAACTCAACCAATAATCTTCGCAGCGACCACCCTTAAGAAAGTAAAGCGTTGTGCCTAATTTCTGTTTTAGGCTATCATAACGCTCAATAGTAATTACAAGTCATGAGTAAACTTTGGAGAATTGTACGGTGAAGCAACAACATAGACTGAAAGTAATCGTTATCCTGCTACACGTTATGGTCATGCTCGGAATATCGGGATGCTCTTCCGCTTATCTCGGCGCATTGGAGTCTATTGGCATACCTAAAAGAGAGGTGATGAAATTTCGCGTTGAAAAAGCCCGCGAAACCCAGGAAGAGACCAAGGAGCAGTTCAGAACGACTTTAGAAAAATTTACTGAACTGACAAATTTCCAGGGTGGTGATCTTGAGGCCACCTACAAAAAACTCAATAGCGCATATGAAGCTAGTAAAAAGAAAGTAGGTGAAATTAATCATCGAATTTCTGAAATTGAGAAAGTTTCTGGCGCGCTCTTTACTGAGTGGGAAACTGAGCTTGAACAATATTCAAACGCTAAACTGCGCTCTCGAAGCGAACAACAACTCCGTGAAACCCGCCTTCAATACGGACAGCTTATTCAAACCATGAAGAAAGCCGAGGAAAAAACCAAACCAGTATTGTCGATACTGAATGATAATGTGCTGTATTTAAAGCATAACCTCAATGCAAAAGCAGTTTCATCACTGCAAGACGATTTGAAAGATATTCAAACTGATGTTGCTACGCTAATTGAGGCAATGGAACAATCCATCAAAGAATCGGATGAATTCATTAAAACTCTGGAAAGCTAATTTAACGCGATTAAGGAGCAAGGAATCAAGAACTTCTGGAAGCTATTAATTCCTTGCTCCTGACTATCCTGTCGCATGCGAAGATAATCCTATCTTCGCATGCTGATTTCGGAAATTTAATACTCAACCCATTGTTCCTGATTTCATATTCAATTTCTTTGCATGTACAACCTTGGTTCGGCGATGTCGTGACTGACGCCACCAGCGATTTACAATCTCATCTACATCAAGATCTTTTAGCCCTTTTTTCCAACTTTCGTGGTAGTCAACATCATTACTGTGAGGAATAGGATTGGGCTTAAACACTTGAAATCGAACCGGCAAAGGACTTCCTTCACCAAGCGCTAGCGCCTCGCCGCGCCCAAGACCAGGCAACATCTTCAACACATCACCCTCGCCTTCCGGAACCAATTTTTTCACGTATTCCTGATCAGTCGGGTTAGTAATTCGCAAACAAATAAAGGTCCCACACTGCGCTAATACTGTTTCTGAAAGTTCATGTGGTCGTTGACTAATAACAGCTAAGCCAACACCATATTTTCGACCCTCTTTGGCGATTCGCTCCATAGTCTTACGCGTACCTTCAAATTGCCCAGTACCTTCGCGTGGAATATAAGCATGTGCTTCCTCACAAACCAGTAAAATTGGAAATCGTCTGTTTTCAGGATTCCACAGATTAAATTCGAAAGCCAAGCGACCGACCTGGGCAGAAATACTTGGGCGTATATCAAAAGGAACTGAACTCAAGTCAATCACTGTAATCTGAGCCTTTGGCGTCCCAAGGCCGACAAAGTCGCGCAATAACCCTGACAATGACGTTGAATCTGTACGTTTTTCTGGTTTCAATAGAAAGTCATAACGCGAGTCGTTTAACCGACTTTGAAGTTTCAGCAGAAACTCATCAAAACGCCCAAACATTAGCCCTTCTGTCTTGCCAAATTCAATCTTTTCTTCATTCGCTTCTTTAAAGCGTTTATAGACTTCGTCAATTGAAAAATAGATCGGCGAATCGATTGAGACCGATCCAATACCGACAGATTGCGCTTCCGGCTCCTTGAGTTCTTGCAGAACATCTTTTAGGAACGCTTTTTGAATCGATGCGTTTTTGTCATCGGAATCAATTAGCAATTCAACCAGATCATTATATGTCATCACCCAATATGGAATTTCCAAGTCACGTGCATCCATGTAACGAACAACTTTTTTGTCAAATGCAGAATGCAATTCTCCGTCATCATCACGCCAGCAATATTCACCGTGTAAATCCAACATGATAATATGCGCATTGGGCATGCTAGAGATAGCTGTTTGCAACAAACTGGTCACGGTCCAGGATTTACCAGAACCCGATTGCCCCAGTATTGCAAAATGCCGACCAAACATAGCTGAAGGATTCAGACTGACAGGCACTGGCACCGACCCTGACATATAACCAACCTTAAAGCCATATTGGTTAACATCAGTAAATATCGAATTTATTTCGCGACTATTGACCACGTGTATTTCCGCACCAAGTGTTGGATAACGTTTCACTCCTCGCTGAAAATTTCGCTTGCCTTTTAATTCACCCATGGGCTTGATATTAATATAGCGGTGCGGCTTTTCCTGATTCGCGTCATCAAGTCGTTCATAAACACGCCCAATGATAGCCAGAATTCGCAGATCTCCTTGCCTGATGACGACATACGACCCCGGCTGCCCAACCAAAACTGATCCCTCATTCGTCTCAATTGAATCACCGTCCATTGGTAGCAATCTAGCGACCATCCCGCTGCCATCAATGTCTACCAGATGCCCTATTATTGTCTTAGATGCTTCAGTCACCAAATCTCCACTCCACTCTCGTTAAATTAAGCTCTGATAAAAGTATAGACTGCATCCTCAATTTGACTTGATTGAAACCATCCAATGTGCTAGTGAAGAAAAGAAACAGACACAATTCATTCGGCGAATGAGAGTTGCGACAAGTGATCCCGAGATAACAATTGATTTATATTTCGCGCGGTCACGGATGCGGGTTTTATAATGCTTTGTGCTTATTGTCGACAAGGCAAGGCGCTGAAGCGGAAGCATAGCAGGCTACACAACTGTTTCAGCAACGGAGTCTAGTGAGTGGATACAATCAAACCGGTAGAAAACCGCACCCGTGACCGCGTAAAGCAGAAAGTGCAAATCGAAGGTTTGCACTGTACCAATAATAAATTTCAAGAGAGAACAACTACTCAGATTGCACTCTCATGCACAAGAGTGAGGCAAAAGCGCATAGTTTACAAGCGTCAATGAGCACTTTCCAGCCAGCGATTGGACAAAATAGCGCGTAAACTGAGTTATTATAAAAAAGCCATAAAAACAAACACTAAAGAAATGGGGATTAAATAATATACGAATTTTGACGTAATTTGTTGCTCGTCTTTTGTGTTGTAGCAACAGTTGCGCAGTTTGATATACAACTGTTGCTACGCCTTAAAGACAAACAAAACCCCTGCGTCAAACTTTCGTATATTATTGAATCCTCGCTCTTAGGAGTAAGGATTTAATAAGTTACCGAAGTTTGGCACAGCATTTTGATTTCACGGGAGTACACATAAAATGGGCGCATAGCAGGCTACGCAACTATTTTATGTGTACTTCTGTGGGATCAAAAGGCAAGTCAAAATCGGGAAGTTATTAAACCCTCACTCCTTAATAACATTTATCAATTATTTAGAAGTTTATTCGCCGTAGACGGTTAATTCATAGTGACCAATAAGACCAAGTATACTTTTTGCTTTCCAATCCATATGGTGTACCTCAGTGATTCCACCATCACGCTTAGCTGCGTCAATACTGCAATCGCCGATAGCAACCATAGCAATATAGCTAATACATGAAGACTTCCCTTCTTTTGACGAAGTTCCATTTTCATTTGTCGCTTGCACGGGTAATGTTACATCAGTATAAGCTCCTCCCATGGGATAGTTGCTAGCACAACCTGATAACAATGCTGTGACTCCGATAGCTGCCGCCAGAGCAATTCTTTTTATCTTCAACATATTTTTCTCCGAGATGATTAAATATAGACAGTTATCACTTGGATTACTTGATGACTTTACATCAAATATAACAAGTAACAAGCTGATCCAATTGACATAATAACCATGTTCTGAAAATCAAGCAACAAGTATTTAAAACAACAGCTTGCTTGATCAGACATCTCTCTGATTAGAGAATAAGCACGCAATCGCAATTAATTAAATATTTTGCTTGTCTTATTTCTCATCGAAGGCGGTGTATAGCCCTCTACGCGCCCTTCCCAGCTGACCACTTCTCTACTCTCTGCGTACATCAATACTAGCTTGAGGAATCCTAATACTCAGACAATTTATTATTGATGGGTAAAAAAATACGAGCCATCACAATTTCCACTGGTATTGGTGTCAGGACACTTCTGTGATCAGCGACACAGGAGTGTCATAGACTGCACTCACGCTGCAACATGGAAACGAGCATCAAATCCCCCCCTATTCAATTTTTTCTTTGTCTTTATTTCTAAAATAAAACTTATATTTTCACTATTCACTACTATTTTTAAGAAATATCTCTACCCCATACTAATCATCATTTTTATAAATTAACAATGGTGCCGTTAACAGGCCTGAAAGCAATCCTGCATTCCAAACGAGCAAACATTTATTACCTGGAGAAGTGCCGCGTTATGCACAAAGGTGGGCGAGCACCTTATCTTACCGAAGCAAAAGAAGAAAAACATTATTAGAATATCCCAATAGCCAACACCGCCGTTATTCTCTTCGGCACAGAAACATCCATCGCCCAGGCACCTATTCGTATGTTAGCTTCTGCTGGAGTATTAATCGGCTTTAGTGGCAGAGGTGACTCCGTTATAATAGCCTCGAATGAAATAGAATCGCCATCCACTTACTCAATAAAATCCATCGAGTGCTATAAACGAGAGAGTAGAAAACAAAAAGGACTGATTTAGTCTTTTTTCATGGGCAGAAAAGTATCACCAGGTCTATTTGGATGTGTTGTTCATTCCTCACTCCTTAAACGAGCATGGAATAACTTGAACAATTGACGTAGGCCATTTTTGTCAAATTACTGTTCATATTCAAGGCGCGAAAACAGGCACATAGTGAGCTATGTAACTGTTTTCGCAACACCGAAGATAAGCAAAAAGACAAGTCAATTGTTCAAGTTATTCCATGCACGTTCCTTAGTATGCTGGAAATTCCTCGTGAGTTGAAAAAGAAGTCGGCGACAAAGTAACAATAGCTTGTGCTGCGATATTTTTCCGCTCTGGTTTTTTTAGCCAGCAATCTATATAACGTTGAAATTGTCGTGTTGTCGACTTGGCATGAAATGATTCTGCTCCCATTATCTCCACAATCTTGTTGCAGTGTTTACAGACTTCATCGCTGATTTCATCCAATTTCGCACCATTTTCATGATCATAGAACAAGCCAAGTAATTCCAGTTCTGCCATGGTTCCATGTGCCCATGCCTTCGTGTCTTTGTCTCCGTTTTCTATATCTTCCATAACCAGCTTGCGTACATATTGGTACGTGCCCACATCCACGCTGTGATGTTTGATTACTGCAGACAGACTTAGATATTGAGTTGCTACCCAGTAATATTTTGGGTCTTCATTAATCATTTCATTCATTGCTTTTTTGTAATGAGTCAAGGAAATGTCGTAAGCCTGCATTACTTCCTGAGACCTGTTTATGTCGTTTGACCAATACAATGCAATGCGTTTAAAGGCAGAACCATGTAGCGCGTAACAATTGGCGCGACATTTTCTATCCCGCATTGAGTCACCTTTCGGTAATCGATGCTTCCAATGCTCCAAGATTTGTTTAACTGAATCAAGCGCTTGAATTTGCTCTTCTGGCGCCTCTTCGAAACTATCTGCTCGATTAAAACTTACTTGAATTGAACGATGCATTTGGCGTTCAAAAAAGTTGAAGACTTGATTGCTAAATTCATCTACATTTGGAGGCAATGTACCATATGTCACTATACTGGCCCAATCATGGTCTCGATCCGAAGTCATAAATAACTGTCTGCGCACTTCATAAAGAATCTTGCGCGGATCGTCACCATTTAACAATGGTGGGTATAGGGCTTCTATCATCCGCACAGAACCTTTTTTTGTCAGTGGAAACTGTGAAGCAAATACCCAGGGGATACCTTCTGAATGAAGATCATGGGCTATGCTGCCACCAGGTGTGAGTAGCGAGCCAGGATTACCTGAATCACAGGTTGCCAGAGTGACAACCAAAGGCTGAGAGCGACCTGGGCAATCGGTAAGCTCGGCTTGCAATGCTTTAGCTAACCGCTTCCCAGAAACGATATCAATCGCCTTTTTATCTTGCTGATGGCACAGCGCAAGACCAAAACGCTGTTCGCCAGACTCTTCATAAGCTGCACCATGCGCCAAAATATGCACATGTGTATAGTTGCCAGATGCACAAGCGCTATAGATTTCCGCAACGCTGGGATTAATCAACAAACGCAAGCGATCCTTTACCAGTGTTGCTCGCTCTTGTTTCTCATTGTGATGCGGCCAGCGTATCCATGGCTCTAGCGCTTGTCGCAATGCAAACACGTGTGCTTGTTTTGGAACAGTCATCTTGTCGGGTTCTGCCGATATGAATAGGATACGAGGTTCAACAGGGCGATCCCAGGCGACCGGGACAGGTCGGCTACGACGAATTTCACGCGTGATCACAATCGGCAAGCTGGCTTGTAAGCAGAATTCCAATCCTTCACCCGGAAAAGCTTGTGGTGAAGCAGCCAGCTCAAATGGAATCAATGAGAGTTCAGAGCCAGAAAATATCAAGCGAAGATGCACCAATGTTTGTTCACTCTCTGGCGCGGCATTTGATGCACAACCTTGAGCGCGTGAAATTTCTGAATTAAGCGTCTGGATATCAGCCAGAATAGAGGCGACCTGTTCTCCCAGCTCGATCACTTCAGCTTCGCGCATGGGGTCAGGTATCGCCACTCCATGGCCTAATCCATCTTTATCAACATAGCGCAGTCGTCTGAGGCGATTGAGTAGTTTGTGGTGTTCGAGGTTAATATGAAACGTAACTGGCGACCCTTCTCCGCATAAAGCCATATATGGTGTCAGTGGTGAAAGTAATTGATTATGAGGTGGTCCAGGGCGAACCAATTCCAGAGTTACATTCTCAAAAGCTGCCATCGCCTTCTCCTAATACTTATGTGGTTTGATAATTTGTTATAATACAGCCTGATATCCAGTTAACATGACTCTAGCCCGCATTTCTCACCAGCCTGATGAGCCCTCGCTTGCTCTTTCAATCCACAAGAAACTTTATTCAGTTGAAAATACACACTGTTATTCCACTTTTTCATAAAATTCCTTGTGAATCCAAGTCGCTAAGCGATCATCTCATCAACTGGCGAGAAATGCGGCCTAGGATATATTTTCAAGAGCAAGGCAAATAAGCGCCGACATAGTTGTTCAACGTCAAGCTTGTTCAACGAAGCTATCGGAAATATAGACCGCCACATAATTAGGAACGTGCATGAAATAACTTGAACATTCTGACTTGTCTTTTTGCTCCTGACCAAACGATCTCAATCGTTGCGTAGAACAACGATGTTCCTCTTGAGATCGTTTGGTCAGAAACAAAAATCCTACGTCATCATTGTTCAAGTTATTCCGTGCACGTTCCTTAGTCAAACTTACGAATTACTTTGGCCACTGTTAAACTCCGACACGATGTTGAGTTTGCTTCTGCTTGTGTCCCCACCAGTAACCCATAAAAGATCGCCCGTAACTGTGCCGTTTTGTGCAGAAATACGCACCACGTGAGTACGATCATACAATAGCGGCTCCTTTGTACCATTTTTGCTCGGGATTTTGACTGAATCCAGATCGTCCATGCGTCCTGAAGAAAAAGCGCTCCAGACAGTTTGTTCAAATTGTTCGCTGGCATTGTCAGCCAAAACTTCTTCAGTTAAGCGCAACAATCTTATCCAAGTTCCACAGTTGAAATAAAAGCGCCCTGACTTAAACTCGATTGCGCGTGCCAAATGGGTATGGCCTGTGATAACGAAATCCACTTCAGGTGCGACTCTCTCAATGATAAGCTGGTAAGTAGTATCCTTGGTGTCGATGTTAAACGTGGCGTCATCTTTTAACCAATCTTTCAGTGCTCGGCGCAATGCTTCTACTTTATCGATCAAGCCTATTTTTGCAGCCACAATATCTGTCCAGCCCAATATTTCAGTTTGACTATCCATTTCATTAAATTCAGAAGCGCTTTTTCCAGATTTCATTGCGTTTTCGGCAATTGCCAGTAATTCATCTTCAGCGTCATTTTTTTGCAAGTGTTGCGTGTTATGAATTGCGGCGTTCAGGTTGCTGCCTAGTATGCGCTCGATGGCTTCATTGGCGAGTGCTTCATCGGAAACTTCAGTGAAATCCTTAGCATCAATACTCAGCAGCTTTTTGCGCTGCAAGCCACCGCGCAATTTATCGCGCAAAATCGGATATGCATCAGAGAGGTCAATTTTTTTAAAAAGATTTTTATCGAGTGTTAACAAGATACTCAATACCGGCTCAATTTCGGGTTTTAGCAGATCGACAAACGGGTAGCGTTGCTTAAAATTATTCATTACATCAACCACAAGACGTGTCCCTGGGTTGGGTTTCCACATGTCAGTATCTGCAATGCGCCCTGCGTTCATGGCATTACCGAGTTGACCCAGCAAGCCGTAATCAACCATGTTCCAGTCATCCACCTCGTTGCCATGGGTACAAAAAACGCGTTTTCCACCTACATTGCAGGCAAATCCGCTACCGTGAGTGGAAAACATCAACCTGCTCTGGGCGTCTGCATCACCTGCTGTTAGTTGATGACGAATAGAGGCTTCTACGCCTGGGAGTGATAACTCGATATCATGGTTTCCAACGATAATAACCAAATGGCGGTGTGGTTTTTTCAGAAATCCTGCCAGTGCTTTCCAGACGGGTGCAAATGATGGGTCGTGATAGATGCGATCAAGAACGCTGAGTGCCAGTTTATGGTCGAGCGCAACATAGCCTGGAACCTGGTCCTCAGCCAGCGAATCAATAATGTCACCGTTTAAAACCAAACAAATGCTGTCATCTTTTCTTACTTTGCTCAGCTCTGTAATGAGTTTACCAAGTCGATTGCCACGTTTGAAAATTTGAAAATTACGCTCAGAGGTTTTAGTGCCGCCCATATGGATATCAGAGATCACATAAAGTTCATCGTATTGAGGTGGGTATGTCAGCATAGTATTATCCTGGGTTAGAACGCGTTAATGTGTCATGTCATGTTAAGGAGTGAGGATTTAATAACTTCCCGATTTTGACTTGCCTATTGATCCCACAGGAGTACTCATTCAATAGTTGCATAGCCTGCTATGCGCCCATTTCACTGAGTACTCCTGTGAAATCAAAATGCTGCACCAAACTTCGATAACTTATTAAAACCTCACTCCTAAGGAGCAAGGTTTTACAACTAGGAGGCTGTCCGAGAATAGAAGCCGTAGCGAGGGAAAGCGGTTTTGAGTCCATTGTTTCGATTCAATGAGGCGAATACTTGCCGTATTGAACGAATTTAATCGGAAAAAGGGGCCAAAATCCGCTTTTCCGCAGTAGGCTCTCTGTTCTCGGACAGCCTCTTAGGAGCGTGCATAAAATAACTTGAACAGTCTGACTTGTCTTTTTGCTCCTGACCAACGCAATCTCAATCGTCGCGTAGAACAACGATGCTCCTCTTGAGATCGTTTGGTCAGAAACAAAAATCCTACGTCATCATTGTTCAACTTATTCCATGCACGCTCCTTAGTACATTCCGGTTTGTCTTTTTTGTCTGTCTTCTACATTGTAATAGATACGTAACTCACTATGCACTTGTTGCAGCACCTTTAAGACAAACAAAAATCCAGTGCGACAACGCACAAGTTATTTCATATGCATTCCTATGTAAAGGGTAATATTACCATTACAAACATTTAAGATTAAGAGTAAATTCACAGCTAAGAAGCGAGGATGTTAGTTACATCCAGAAGTTGTTAAACCCTCGCTTCGACCGGAACACGCAATGAGATAACGCTGATTAACAAGCCTATATCTGAACACAATATTGCCCAAAGTTATTTTTGGACAACTGATTGGTTCAGATGATTTTTGAAAAAATAATGTTGGAAAGCAATCATTTCCACTGTTCGTTTTTAATCAATCTTACCTAATGAAAATAGAGAATGAAATCATCCATTCGGTTGAACACACCAAGCAGCTATCTGTGTTAATCTATATGATGTAATAGCTATTTAGAAATCAATTAACAGAGGGCAATTTATGAAAAAATACAGTCTCAAAGCAAGCTTGGTAATTTTAGTGGCAATCTTGAGTATATCCCTAACTGCATGTGACAATAGCGACTCATTAGCGGAAGCTCAAAAGCCTGTGGAACCACTCTCAAATAACACTAGCGCAGCCTCTCAAAGGGAAGCCAGATTAGAGCGCGAAGCTGAAAAGCTGAGAAAGCAAGAAGCTGCTGCTACATCAGTGGTCGAAGAAGCTACATCAGTAGTCGAAAAAGCTACATCGGCTGTTGAAGAAGCTGCATCGACAAGCGAATAAGGAGCGAGGTTTTAGCTGGTTTGACGAAACAAAGTTACCAACCTTGCTTGTCTTTTTGCTCCTGACCAACGCAATCTCAATCGTTACGTAGAATGACTATTCGCCTCTTGAGATAGTTCGGTCAACAACAAAAATCCTGCGCAATCTTGGTAACTTTATTCCGTCTAACCACCTTAGGTGCCATATTTTCTACTGTTACCTCTTGGTTGCTGTTAACTCTTCATTTATTGCGTATCCGTGTAACTACTCAGCGCATCTGTAACTACTCAACCGGGCTACACGCAGCAGCTCTTGGTAGTTAATCAATCTCTTCCTTGTGTCTTACTCTTATATAAGTTTCCACTTATATTGGGCCCGGGTTGTCAGTTCTCGACACGTAACTTCATTGTCCCAAACATTTACATCAGAATCCGGCAATTGCGTGTGCGCATAGAACGAAAGATTTTGATCTATATGCTAAATTTGCAACTACTCAGCGTGCTGCGTTTGCTGAGTAGTTACCTGAATTTATGCTTTCGCAATTACAATCACTACGTCAAGCTTGTTTAACGCAGCTATCGGAAATATAAACTGTCACATTATTTAGTCAAACTTACTGGTTGCTGTACTAGTATACTGGCTTGATACTCTATTGATCACACCACAGGAATTATATTTCAACAAGCGATTATTCAACAAAAGTAAATTGGACATTGAACTGTTTTGGGAGAAATTTTCTATGCAAGATGTAACGATGAATGTTGAACTGCTTTATTGGCACTGGTTGTTATTGGGTATGGTGTTGATGATAGCTGAGATGTTTGTGCCCAGTTTCACCATACTCTGGTTTGGATTGGGTGCGTTGTTAGTTGGATTGGTCTCCCTGATGATCGATATGAATTTCACTATGCAGTTAGTGCTTTGGACTATTTCATCGGTGGTATTTACCGTGCTGTGGTTTAAATATTTCAAACCAAAAATGGCGGACAAAACCACAGCGAGTAGTGCTCGGGAGACAGTAATTGGTGAATTTGGACAGGTCATTAAGCTCCCAACCGAAGGAAGCCGTGGCAAGGTCAGGTTTGTCATACCGATTCTCGGTGATGATGAGTGGGATTTTATCTCGGAAGATAGCGTGGAAATCGGCGATCGTGTACATATTAGTGATATTTCTGGCAACACTCTAATTGTTGTTAAATTAGGTTAATTACATACAAGGAGAATTGGTTATGCAAGGTCAAATCCTCGGTATTGCATTTGCATTGTTTTGTCTGATTACATTATTTAAAGGTGTAAGACAGGTTCCCCAAGGTTACAAATGGGTTGTCCAGCGTCTTGGAAAATACCACGAATCACTGATGCCAGGGTTGCGTTTTATCATCCCCTACATTGATACCGTGTCTTATAAAATCACCACGAAGGATATTGTGCTGGATATCCCGTCTCAAGAAGTCATTACCAGAGATAACGTAGTCATTATTGCCAATGCAGTGGCATACATTAATATAGTCTCACCGGAAAAAGCGGTCTACGGTGTGGAAGATTACGAGCTGGCGATTCGTACTTTGGTGCAAACTTCATTACGTTCAATTGTTGGCGAAATGACATTGGATGATGCGCTATCATCCCGGGATGAAATTAAAGCTAAACTGAAGAATTCAATATCCGATGATATTGCAGACTGGGGTATCACCCTGAAGACAGTGGAAATCCAGGATATCAATCCATCTGGAACCATGCAAGCGGCAATGGAAGAACAGGCAGCGGCAGAACGTCAGCGCCGCGCAACGGTAACCCGTGCAGATGGTGAAAAAACCGCTGCGATACTGGAAGCAGATGGTCGACTGGAAGCCTCACGTCGCGATGCGAAAGCCAAAGTACTTCTGGCTGAAGCAAGCAAAGAAGCGTTGAGCAGGGTTAGCGAAGCGATTCAGGATAAAGAATTACCAGCAATGTACTTGCTGGGCGAAAAATACATTGAGGCAATGCATAGTATTGCAGAATCCGGAAATTCAAAAATTGTAGTATTACCAGCGGATATTCCAGCAGCGGTTCGTGGAATTATGAATAATACCAAGTAGTTTTTTTCTGGAGAATGGCTTCCTTTTCACGAATCAGTGTTTTGATATCTTCAGCGTCATGTTTGAAATTTGTGCAGTACTCACTCAAACATCTCTCACTTGGGCTTGTCTTTTTTCCCAGAAACATCGAATTATTTTTTGCCACGCTTTCATTGATATCAAATTTCTACAGGAGTTCTGTTGTGGCAATACGTTCAATTTCATTGCAACCATCTGGCCCACATTACTCACCAGTTAGTGAGTAATGTGGGCCAGGAATTATTGCGCATATCTATTAACTCGTCAGTGTATGGGCAATTTGGAGAGTGAATACATTTTCTTCACGAGAGACAATGATAGCCACTTCTTTTCCTTATATTATTCGCAATATTAAGTACTCATCTTGGTTTTCACTTTAAAAGTCACATTGTTTATAATTTGCGCCCACGTGTGTGCTTGTAAGATTTAGATATTATAGGGTTGATTATTTGAAGCGAATAATTGTTCTAACAGGCATAGGACTCACTGGGATGAGGTACATTCTTGTATTCTCTCTACGAGCTCGCTTTCAGCACGTTAAATCTGCCTCTGGTAATCTTTCAATGTGATATTGAAAGACTACCAGGTGAATTTATAGTAAATTGAGTAACTATTCGCCTCATATGGTCAAACCAGCAACACTCAAAAATACTTGACCCTTCGGCTTCAACTCTCAGACCGCCTTCACGTCGTTTTTGTTCACACAAACGATTCAAGTGCGCTAACAGTGGCCTATGTTATCATTCAATGACTTGGTTGCTGTCTTCGTTAACCAGTCCCCGCAGACACTTAAGCATAAGTACCTGATCATAATTAATTTAACATTTTGCTTGTCTTTTTTCTCATCTTCGGCGTTGCATAAATAGTTGCATAGCTCACTATGCGCCTTGAATCTGAAAAAAATTCTGCGCAAAATAGTTAAATTAATTATGATCAGGTACTTAAAGACTTTGCTGTTATTATTGACAAGCATCGTCGATTACGATAAAAAGCAAAGAAATCACATGCTAGAAGGCTGTCCGAGAATAGAGAGCCTACTGCGGAAAAGCAGATTTTGGCCCATTTTTCCAATTAAATTCGTTCAATACAGCAAGTATTCGCCTCATTTAATCGAAACAATGGACGCAAAACCGCTTTCCCTCGCTACGGCTTCTATTCTCGGACAGCCTCCTAGATATGCTCAATTGGCACTGAATAATCTGACAAAATAAAATTAAAAGGCTCTATGCTATGAACTCAAGAATGGATCTGATATCACACTATAACGAGTTTTTTTATGTTGCTAAAGTAAATACTCCAGAACTGCTTGATCAAGCGTTTAAGCTAAGATATGACGTTTATATTAAAGATTGTGGTTATGAATTCCACAACCCATATGCGTTAGATGAAATTGAAAAAGATAACTATGATGAGCAGGCCTATCATTGTTTGTTGTTTCATAAGCCAAGCAATACGCCAATTGGTTATATACGCCTTATTCCGTATAAAGAAAGCAGTGGTTATCGATTACCCATCGAGAGCTTTGGAATTAATTTTAACAAAAGTATCATTGGAGAATTAAGAAACCCTGAGTTAGGTGAAATATCGCGCATGGCAATTCACCCCTCTTTCAGACGAAGACTTAGTGATAAACTGTATTTGTTCGAAGACTACCAAGCGTCTACTGACGGTCGATTTAGAGTTAATTATTTGCCTGCTTGTCTGGTGTTAGCATGTGGAGCATTAATGAATGACAATCATATAGAATATTCAGTTGCCCTAATGGAGCACAAGCTTACAGTTTTGATAAAAAAATATGGCGTATTAACCAAGAAAATTGGTGATTCGATAAAATTAAATGGAATAAGGGCGCCATATATGATGACCACTCAAAAAATATATGATAATTTAACCTTCGATTTTAAGGAATTATATAATATAATTAGCAGTGAATTGATTGTCGCGAAACCTTAGCTGTTGATGTCAAATACAAACAAACTTAACACAAGATTTTTTAGCCTGCTTTGGCGAACGACTTTGGCTGTCAGTATTGCTACACTTGCTGCTTCGGCCAGTGTCTATGTGTTAGGTAAGTTGACACTAGATAATAATTATACCCAGGAAAGATTAAGAACCCGCGAATTATATGAACAGGCTTACCGCAGTATTCTGCAAAAATCCAGACTGAACGATATTACCATAAGCTGGCTTATTCCTGCTTTTCTTGATCCTCAAAGCACTCATCAAGAAGCATTAACAAAAATCAATGAACTCATAGAAAAAAACTGGTTCAAGATTGGTTTTGAATCAGATATTGAATCTGCATACTTACTTTCCAGAGATGGAGAGCTCATTGGGAAATGGGGGGTAACTGTCGTGGATGTTGATGTTTTCTCTGATTTATTCAAACAGGTTATTGAAAAAGAAGAACCGGTGGATGAGATACTTTGTACACGTGTGTGTACGCATATCTATGTTTCTCCCTTTTTACATAATGGACAATTTATCGGGGTCTTTATTTTTGCTGTTGATCTAGCAGGGACAGTGATACAAATGCGTGCAATTACTGGGGCAGATGTAGGGATTCTGATTAAAGATACTGAAGTAATCGATAGTAAGTTGCCTTATCTGGATAAGTTATCCTCCAGCATTGTCGCTTTGACCGACTATGAAAAAAATCTGCCGTTACTCCGTGCGCTAATGGATGAATCCGCTATTGATAGACTCAAGCATAGTCTGGTATTTAAATACGAACAGCAAAGCTACGAAATATCAACAATTCCGTTCATTGAAGGCAATGAAACAGCGGAGCTGATTATCATCGATGATATTAGTAGCGAATTGGCTGACGTACAAAAAGCCACCACTCTGTATGCTGCAACTGGTTTACTCAGTTCACTACTATCGGGAGGGATTATTTTGCTGCTACTGATTGGGCCAACTCGACGCTTAAGGGTATTGAGCAGTGTCATGCCACTTATTGCTGAAAAACGCTACCAGAAAGTCTTGGAGCTTTTACCCAAAAGTACCAAACGAAGTTTTTTTAAAGACGAAATCAATATTTTAGATGATGCTACCCATCGTTTAATCACCACACTGAAAGAACTTGATGCTGAAGTTGAGAAAAGGACAGAACATTTATCAGAAAAAACCATTGAGTTACAAAAAGAAAAAAATTTCGTATCAAATATACTGAATACTGCCCAGGTTATTATTATGACGCTGGATGAAAACGGGAAAATCATTTCACTGAATAAGTATGGTGAAGGCCTTATTGGGACAAATAATTATTCCAATAAAGATAGTAAATTTACTGATCTAATTTCTGATGCGTTAGACTTTGATGAAATTTCAGCAGCTATTACCAACCTTTCAGAAAGCAAACAAGATAGTTTCAATTATGAATGCAAAATAGCTTCTGAAGTTCACAATAAATTGTTTATTTCCTGGTATTTTACGCGCATCATTAGCTCTGATAATACAACGGAAATACTGGTTGTTGGCCTGGATTTAACTGAAAGAAACCAGATCGAGTCTCAATTGACCTGGTTAGCGGATCATGACCCGTTAACTAATTTATATAACCGACGACGATTTGAGAACGAACTAAAAAGAACACTTTCTATCGCCAACCGATACCATCAGTCTGGCGCTTTAATTTATTTTGATATTGATCAGTTCAAAATCGTAAATGATAGTAGTGGTCACAAAGTGGGTGATGAGTTATTGGTTAGAGTTGCAGATAAATTAAAATGCGTCACTCGAGAAACGGATTTGATTGCGCGTGTTGGTGGAGACGAATTTGTTGTACTTGCTCCACATGTATCTCTTGAAGAAGCCCAAAAATTAGTTGGCAAAATCTGTACAGAAATGACAACCATTGAAATTTCTGCAGATAAGAGTGTTCATCGTGTCTCTATTAGTGCTGGTTTGCTGCTTTTTCCGATACCCGATTATTCCGAACAGGATATTATGGCCAGTGTGGATCTGGCTATGTACAAAGCCAAACATTCAAATAAGGGAGGCTGGTGTTTGGCAACCATGCAGGATTTTGACAGAGAAGAAGTACGAACTCAGGTCAACTGGAAATTTAATATTCAAAAAGGCTTGCAGGACGATCGATTTTTACTTTATTTTCAACCAATAAAACGCATATCAGATGGTTCTATCGCTCACTATGAGTGTCTCTTGAGAATGAGAGATGATGATGGTCGGGTGGTATCCCCAGGTTTATTTTTACATGTTGCCGAACAAACCGGCCTAATGACTTTAATTGATAAAAGAGTACTTGAATTAGCCTTTAAAATTCAGTCTGATTTTATCAAAAACAAGCTGGATATCATTTTATCAGTCAATTTGTCAGGAGAAATAATCTCCAATCCTGATGCCGTTGATACTGTAACCACTTTATTAAAAAAGTATGATGTACCTGCTTCAAAATTTATTTTTGAAGTCACTGAGTCTCAGGCAGTAACCAATCTATTTGCGGCACAAAATTTCATGCGCCAAATTCATGAAATAGGTGGGCAATTTGCTCTTGATGATTTTGGTGTCGGGTTTTCCTCAATGAGCTATTTGAAACAGCTACCTGTTCAATATCTAAAAATCGACGGTGGATTTGTTAAAAACCTGGATGTAGACCATGAAGATAAATTATTTGTTCAAGCGATCAATAGTGTAGGCCGGGGAATGGGTCTGAAGACAATTGCGGAATTTGTTGAAAACGAGCAAATTTATGAAGCCTTGCGCTATATTGGCGTTGATTATGCGCAGGGTTATGCAATAGGAAGGCCTATGGCGATACCAGAATTCCATGCAATGGCCCCTCAACAAACTGATTAAATCTAATAACGATTGTATGTAATGCCATGTATTCGTAGAGTCACCAGCAGAAGATCATTTAAACTTCAGCTCGCTTGTTTTTCCAGTGACAATAGAGAGTCACATACGACCATAAATATTAACAACTGATGAAAGACGACCAAGCCAGTTCAACCGCTTTTACCGTATTACAGGGTTTGTTGTACACTGCTAAACGTCCTGAATATCAACACCTTGTGAGCGAGGAGGTAATTAAAGCTGCTCAGGCTATTTTATCCGCATCAGAATCAGGACAAAAACGTTTACAGCAATTAGACAGTTATTGGTTTCTGCGTCTGGTACCGCTTCTCGAATGGTTAATGATGCCGGGTATTACCTTGCACTACGCATTGCGAAAGCGTGTTATTGAAGATGTTACTTTAGAGGCTCTTCGTAATAATATTGTCCAAGTCGTTAATTTGGGTGCGGGATTTGATACCTTGGCTTGGCGATTGCACAGTCAATATTCAGCAGTACAATTTATTGAAATTGACCATCCTGCCACTAATCAACTTAAAGAGAAGGCTTTATTACAAGCGGACAATAGAGCTAAAAATCTACATTGGGTTTCAGTAGATTTTAGTCGACACTCTTTGAAAGAAGCTTTGCAAGGCTTTTCAGCTTTTGATGAGGCAAAAAAAACACTGTTTATATGCGAGGGAGTGTTAATGTATTTGCAACAAGCTGATGTTATACAATTACTGGCAGAGATACGGCAATTATCAGGCAGTGAAACACAATGTGTTTTTACTTGTGTTGAATCCATCAACAGCCCTAAAAATAATATGGGTGTATTGTTGAAATGGTATTTAAATTATAAGTCTGAGGTTTTACAGTGGAGTATTGGAGCCGAGTTTCTTGCAGGGTTTTTACATGAGCAACACTATGAATTACTGAAAATTTCTGACAGTGATATGTTTAAAAAAAATTATCTTAAAAGCAACGTTAATCCTCGTTTATATCAGGGAGAATATATTGCTGTTGCAAGCATTATGTAGCCTTGCATCTATTGCTATACTATGATTTATTGTTAACAGACTGTTTATAACAATTAATAGGTTTTCGCCTACGAGTTAGAGCAACATCAAAAGTTATAAGAAATCATCCACAAAAACATATCCCAACGCTTTTTAGTTTTAGTACGATCTTTATTTTCTATATCTGCAAGCCAAGCAGTTCCGTTGATATGATGATACTCTGCGCTGAATAACAGATTAGGGATGATCGTAAAGCGCAAACCAACGGTCAAATCCTCAGCAAATCTTGAATGTGCCGGTAACAGGCCGCCAGTTGAAGCGGAAAACTTCTTTCCATTTTTATCATTCTTATCGACAATCAGGTTATCGTAGCGCACCAATCCTTCCATCCAGGAGGTGAATTTATAGGTGCCCTGTACATAATAACCAATACTGGTGGTATTTGAATCAAGCGGAGCTCCAAAATCATTAAAATGTCTATGGGCGAACTCATATTCACCTGTTAAAGACCAATTTTCTCCATTGTATTGAACTGAAAATATCAGTGGGTTAAATTGTAATTTTCCAGGTTGAATAATAGAATTATTAGACTTATATTTAACATGAAAATCAGCATAAGTAATCGAAGTACGTATCCGACCACTTTGCCACTCATAAGCAATACGACCTATCCAGGAAAGGTTACCGCTAAATTTTCCAGGTAAATCTCGAGTAAGCGCAAATTCACCATCTGGATCATTGAGGCGAGGAATAACAGCTCCAACATCGAAAAAGAAATCACCAAATTCCGTCCTGTGTTCACCAAATAAATAACCACCATCCGCTGATATTGAAATATTTCTGTTTTTATCAAAATAAATAGACTGGGGCAGTAAAATAGTAGGCCTGTTCGATAGAACATCACGGGTTTCATTATAGAACCCTAGTGGAGTAGGAATCCTCCCACCTTTAAGACCCAATAATGATGATTCAGTTGAATAAAAACTGTAATCGGCTATACCGTAATCGATGCGCACATCCTGGTCATCTGTTAACCCTGCATCACGATAGACGACTTGCATAGATAATTGCAACTCAGGGATAACTCGCCATGAACCATTAATTCCTAACTCACGATAGTCTGTAGAAACACTATCATCACTTTTCCCAAAGAAATTGTTGTCCGATGTATGAACAAAACCCTGAGATAAAAAGCCATGAATTTGCACTGACTGTGGCATCCAGCTACCATCCAGCCAAGCTCCTGAAAACCAGTTTTCATTTGCTTCCACTGCAGCTGGTGTTTCTGCTACCGCTGTATTGACTATCAATAACTGGCTAAGAGTACAGGCGACACATAGTACGCAAACTATTTCAAAACGGATTTTCAAGTTTTTCTTTAAATTATTCATTGATATTCAGTTACTCTGCCTGTTCATTGAATATCAATAATTTTAATACGGTCATTCAGCTCGTTAATACTCAGATTACCTATTGAGCCTGGTGTCGTGGCAATTTTTTCTATCATTTCTGCCGTACTACTAAGAGTTATTGGTGCCTGACCTGACCCACTGAAAATCGCATTATTCCAAATACGACGTAATTGATGGGGAAATACGTTGAGAATTTTTTTGCTGAACTGTTTGTGCACCGGGTTATCGTCTGGTAGTACGAAAACGGTGACAGGTGTACCGTCGTCCCATTGAATCAAACGCATTTTGAAAATAGCACTTAAGCCGTTTCGACTGATGCTCGTTTGTTTGTTATTTGCATTGATGACTGGCTGGACTAAGATCAGTTTTGATTCGATAGATGAGTCTGCTAATACTAACGGACTAATGAATATTAATAATATTAATAAATAAATCAATACCTTAAAAATTCCAGGATTTGTAGTTTGATTGTTTTGTCTCAAAGCCATGGATCCCGCCGAGTCACGAAATCATGGGCAAAAAAGGCAATCATGAGTATGAGTCTGCAGCAATCTGCATAAAATAGTGCTCGTTGACCTCGACACTCATTTTGTAAGAATGGGGCATAAAAATGCATTCATTGAGTACGCATTAAAAACATTAAGCTAATGCTATTAAAGCAGATTAACCACTTATTATTGGTAATAGCATGCTGTTTAAACGTGACAACATTCGCTGACAATCCAGCATTGCCGTTACGTAATAAAACCAGCTTATTTGATTGGTTTATTTTGTGCATTGTAACCATTATTAACAATCTCTCCGACTACAACATATGAATTTCCGTAGGCAAAACAATGTTAAGTTGTTAACTAACGCTCATGAGTGTGCCGCTGCCACTATTTCTAAAAATACCAAATATATTGAACAAAGAAATAAAATTTCACAATTAACATGTATATTGGGAGTACGATGATAGCTAACATTCCTTGTTTGTCAATAACTTTTACATTATTTTATTTTATGTATGGAGTTTCTTGAGCAAGAGCAAGCGTTAATATATAGCACGTGGGACTTTTACGCATCCAATCTCATTTTCAACTGAAACCACCACAACAGGCCATCGACTACCAATGGATCGCAGTCCGAGTTAGGTTAAACCACCTAACATTGTGCTTGTTTTTTTTCTCAGCTTCGATGTTGCAAAAACAGTTAGGAACGTGCACGAAATAACTTGGTCAACTGGCGTAGGATTTTTGTCTGTCTTCAAGGCACAGCGAAAGGCGCATAGCGAGCTATACAACCGTAGCTGCAATGCGGAAGACGGATAAAAAGACAAGTCAGTTGACCAAGTTATTTCGTGCATGTTCCTGTCATTGCTCGCTATGCACCTGTCTTCTATCCCGCGTTTCTCGCCAGTTGATGAGATGATCGCTCAGCTCTATGGATTCACAAGGAATTTTATAAAGGAGTGGAATAACATGTGTATTTTTGACTGAATAAAATTTCTTGTGGATGCAAATAGCTAGCGAGGACTCATCAGGCTGGTGAGAAAGCGGGCTAACACTGTTGTGAAACCACAATTCTGAATCAAGCTTTCGAATATTATTAAATCTTCATTCCTAATCAACCATTTTTTGCCATGCCACTGTTGAAAGTTGAGTGTGACAATAGGTTTCTAATAACTGTTTAAAGTGTTTTCGTGGCATAGAGGTGGCTCCAAGGCTGGCAAGATGGTCGCTGTAAATCTGACAATCTACAAGCTGATAATTCCAGTTTCGAGCTGATTGCATAAACGTTGCCAGGGCTGCTTTGGATGCATTGCTTTCCCGGCTGAACATGGATTCACCGAAAAACACTTGTCCAATACTGACGCCGTACAAACCACCAACCAATTGCTTGTTGCTCCAGGCTTCAATTGAGTGGGCAATTCCCAGTTCGTGCAATTGATTGTAGGCATTGATCATTTGCTGAGTAATCCAGGTACCCTGATCTTCGTCACGTGGTTCGGCGCATGCTCGAATTACCTGATTAAAGGCAAGATCACAGGTGATTGTGAAATCGCCTCGGCGCAGAATCTTACGTAGACTGCGACTGGGTTTAAATTGATCAGGTAGCAATATCATCCTGGGGTCTGGTGACCACCACATGATTGGAGAATCATCGCTATACCAAGGGAAAATTCCATTTTGATATGCTCGTAACAGACGTTGTGGTGTCAAATCACCACCAATTGCAAGTAAACCGTTGGGATCTTCCAGGGCCAATTCAATATCAGGAAAATATTGAAGTGGATGGCCTGTATCCAGTTGCGTGATCATTATCTATGCATCAGTATTCTTAGTCTATTTCAGTTTGTCGGTATGGCGAATGGTCGAGTAAATCATTCATATATGCACGCAAGTGCCGGGCTTCTTTCTGTAAATGACTAGCGATTGCTTGTTTGAATTCGGGGTGAGCGATCCAGTGGTATGACGGGGTTTCGGTGGGCAGGAAGCCACGACTGATTTTATGTTCACCTTGAGCTCCAGGTTCAAAGTGTTGTAATTGGTTTTCAATACAATAATCTTGCCCCTGATAATAGCAAAGCTCGAAATGCAGACAGGGAATATCTGCTATAGAGCCCCAGTATCGGCCATACAAGCTATTTGATCCGCGCAGAAAAAACGCAGCGGCGATAATCCGGCTATTCTCGCTGGCGAATACCAACAAAATCGATTCACCCATGGTCTCCGCTATTTGCTGAAAAAACTCAAGTGTGAGTGCAGGATAATTACCATAGCGCAGAAATGTATCACAATACAATTTGTAAAATGCCTGCCACTGTTGCTCAGAAGCGTTGTTTCCGGCAATTTGTTGAATAGTTAAACCAGTTTGCTCAATTGTACGTCGTTCTTTTCTGATTTGTTTGCGACGTTTGGATGTTAACCGGGCTAAAAAATCATCAAAGCTGTCGTATTGATGATTACTCCAGTGAAATTCGTAACCAAAGCGTTTGATCAGTTGCTCTGATTCTTCCAACGGCTCTTGATCTGTTGGATAGAGTAGATGTAACGAAGAAGCATTGGAAGCTTGAGCCTGAGAAATTAGTTGATTAAGCAGGCGTTTTTTTAGTTTAACATCAGAGTCCGCTGCAATCAGCAAGCGTGGGCCCGTGGCTGGTGTGAAAGGTGGTGCAACGACCAGTTTTGGGTAGTAATTTAATCCAGACCGATGGTAAGCATCAGCCCAGGCCCAGTCAAACACAAATTCACCAATAGAATTGTATTTAATGTATTGAGGTGCCGCAGCCAGCAACTCACCTTCACTATTTTCCAGGATCTGATAATTGGGAATCCATCCAGAAGCCTCACCAACACAGCCACTTTGTTCAAGAGCCAGCAAAAACTGATGGAACAGAAAGGGAAAATTATCGCCCACCAGTGTATTCCAGTGTTCGGCATTCAATTGCTTCAAACTACTGATGACTCGTTGTTTGAACACCGGTCAGGCTGATGTTGATGACATCTGGTTATTCCTGGTTATCCAGGTATTTTTCAGCATCCAAAGCAGCCATACAGCCAGTTCCCGCAGAGGTTACCGCTTGACGATAGACTGAGTCGGAAACATCGCCAGCAGCATAGATACCTTCAAGACTGGTTTGGGTGGCGTTGCCTTTGCTGCCACCAACAATCTTAATATAGCCGTATTCCATCTCCAGCTGATCTACAAAAATATCTGTATTGGGCTTATGTCCGATCGCAATGAATACTCCATGGACATCCAGATTTTTAGTTTCGCCAGTTTTAGTCTGCTTGATGCGGACTCCGGTAACACCAGCATCATCTCCTAATACTTCATCGAGTTGATGATCCCATTCAATGCTGACATTACCGTCTTTGACTTTTTTCATTAAACGATCAGCCAATATTTTTTCTGAGCGAAACTTGTCACGACGATGAATCACGGTAACATGAGAAGCAATATTTGACAGATATAAAGCTTCCTCAACAGCAGTATTGCCACCACCGACCACAGCAACTGATTTGTTGCGATAGAAAAACCCATCACAAGTTGCACAGGCAGAGACTCCTCGGCCCATATAAGCCGTTTCTGATGGCAATCCTAGATATTTTGCGGATGCACCTGTTGCAATAATCAATGCATCACAGGTGTACAAGCCTGAATCACCACTTAAGCTGAAAGGGCGTTTGTTAAGGTCGACACTATTAATATGATCACCAATCACTTCAGTCTCGAAATTTTCAGCATGTTGACGCATGCGTTCCATTAACTCAGGGCCTTGAACGCCTTCAGGGTCACCAGGCCAGTTTTCAACATCAGTGGTTGTGGTTAATTGTCCGCCTGGTTGTACACCTGCAATCAACACTGGATGCAGGTTTGCTCGCGCAGCATAGACGGCTGCTGTATATCCAGCAGGGCCAGATCCTAAAATGATCAGTTTGCAATGCCTGGTTTCGCTCATGTTTTTACCTTTATAAATTGATCGTTGTATTCGGAGGAGAAGATAGTACAGAGTATCATAGCGCAGTCGTCAGTATTTTCGTACTCTGCGTTTTGACATTGTTTCATAGCGTTTTTTCGGTACTATATTTTATTTTTTGCTTATTATATGTTAGTGTCATTAATGCACTTCGTGTTAATCTGTAACTATATAATGCAGATTTATCGAGTGAGTGAGAAATAATATTGGATAACAAGACATATAACGTAGCTGTTGTTGGTGCGACTGGTGTTGTTGGTGAAACAATGCTTTCCTTACTTGAGCAGCGTGAATTTCCAGTTAATCAAGTTTATCCATTAGCAAGCAGTCGTTCTGCAGGAAAGCGAATTCAGTTTAATGGACGATCAGTAGTGATTGGTGATCTGGCTGACTTCGATTTCTCGCAAGCCCAGATTGGGTTATTTTCAGCTGGGGCTGATATCTCAGAAGTGTATGCGCCGAAAGCTGGAACAGCTGGTTGTGTAGTCATTGACAATACATCGCATTTTCGCTATGACGATGATATTCCACTGGTGGTACCAGAAGTTAATCCGCAAGCAATTGAGCAGTATTCAAAACACAATATTATAGCCAACCCGAATTGTTCAACCATACAAATGGTGTTGGCATTAAAGCCTGTATACGACGCGGTAGGTATTGAGCGTGTCAATGTTTGTACTTATCAGGCAGTATCAGGTAGCGGCAAGGAAGGTGTTGAAGAACTGGTTGTTCAGACTTCAAGGCTATTGAACGGAAAATCGATAGAAACCAATGTCTATCCTAAACAGATTGCATTTAATGTCCTGCCCCAGATTGACGTTTTTATGGAGAATGGCTACACCAAGGAAGAAATGAAAATGGTTTGGGAAACCCGTAAAATTCTGGCAGATGATTCGATTATGGTGAATCCTACCACAGTTCGGGTTCCAGTATTCTACGGACATTCTGAAGCAGTTCATATAGAGACACGCGAGAAAATTTCAGTCGATGGATTACGAGAACTAATGTCACAGGCGCCTGGCCTGGAAGTGCTGGATGAGCAAAAAGACGGTTGTTATCCAACTGCGGTGACAGAGTCAGCTAATAATGATCATGTTTTCATTGGACGTATTCGCGAGGATATTTCACATCCACGAGGGATTAATATGTGGATTGTAGCGGACAATGTTCGTAAAGGTGCTGCGCTAAACAGCATACAAATTGCAGAAATGCTAGTAAAAAATTATTTCTAGACTAATCTTAAAACTGAATCAATTAACTGAGGCATCATCAACCGATGGTGGGGCGACAGAGCAGTGAAGAATATGAAAATAAATAAACTATCCCGTAATCTGGCAATCGCGAGTTTATTAACACCAGTTGGCGTTAATGCTCTGGGCATCGGCGAAATTCAATTGCGTTCGGCATTGAATCAGAACTTTTCAGCCGAGATACCTTTGATAGCGTCTCCTGGTGAGAACACCAAGGGCATCAGCGTTAAACTGGCATCACCAGCCGCATTCGAAAAAGCTGGTGTTGAGCGCAGTTATCTATTGTCGACTTTAAGATTTAAACCAGAACTCAATGCTGACGGCACAATGAGTGTAAAAGTACTCTCGAGTGATGCTATTCGCGAACCATTTCTCAACTTTTTAGTTGAAGTGAAATGGGCAGAAGGCAGAATGCTAAAAGAGTACATAGTCTTATTAGACCCGCCGGGTTCAGTTGATCAAGCAGTGGTGACAGCACAAACTGCATCGCAATGGCAAGCCGGCGCCTCAAGTACAAGCAGCAATGTTACTGAAGAAGAACGTTTGTACGGCGAGCAGGTTGACCCAGAATATAATGTTGGTCAGCAAGTTACCAGTACTCCAGCGACAACAAATTATTCAGGATTTCCTGATACTGTTGTGGTTCCCAAGGGTGCGATACTGTGGACGATTGCAGAGAAAATGCGTGCCCAAACAGGGGGTACTCAGGAGCAGATGTTGTTGGCACTGTTTCGCTCAAATCCAGACGCATTTTACAAAAATAATATAAACGCTTTGCAAGCAGGTGCTACGCTCAATATTCCACCACAGAAAATAATTGAGTCGATTAGTCGTCAGGAAGGCATACAACAAGTTGCCCAACATAACCAACGCTGGAATCAAAAATCACAGACTCGAACGAAACAGCAGACAATATCACAGCAAACGGTGAGTTCTGTTACAGACGGGCAACTGACATTAGCGCCATCTGAAGGTGACAATACAGGTATTGAAGATCAAGCATTACTTGAGCGTTTACAAAGCTTGTTGTCTCAGCTTGAGTTGATGACGGAGGAGAATGCTGAACTTAAGGTACAAGTCGCCGAACTCAATGAGAAAGTTCAGAAACTGTCACAACAAACAACAGTTGATATTGATAATCCAGTCAAAACGATAGAAACAGCGACTAAGACCACGCAAGTTGCGACTGCTGATACGATTAATAAAACTATTGATGAAGCTGTTGTTGTCAATGATCCTAAACAACAAACCTCTGCGAGTAAGCAACCATCAGCAAATGATAAGCCAGCTGTAGCGGTTAGTAATAAACAGGTGCCAGTGGTTAAGCCAAGTGCTGAATCTGCATCAGACATCATGTCATCACCTTGGGCAATTGGCTCAGTGATTGGCGCCATGTCATTAGGACTAATCGGATGGCAGATGACCAGACGTCGCAAGCTGGTGTTGCAGGAAGAAATGGAACTGAATGACTTAAATGCCAGTTTCGATGATAAGCAGCAAGCCGAAGCAGACAACGCATCTGTGGTAATTGAAGGTTTGGATTCGGAGCAAACGACTGCCCAAGATAGTGAGCTTGGTGATAGTATCTTTTTCAGTGAATATCGACCAACTGAGTCCATTGGTGACAACAAGGCAATGGAAGTGGATCATACCGATCTTGACCCATTATCAGAAGCGGATGTTTATGTTGCCTATGGTCGATACCAGCAAGCAGAGGAACTCATCCAGCAGGCTTTGAATGATCATCCAGAACGCGATGAGTACAAGTTGAAGCTACTGGAAATCCATCATGCAAAAGATGATAGCGTTGGATTTACTGCATATATTACTCAGCTCAAAGAAGAGGGTACAACCACTAGTGCTGATTTTTGGGCCAGAGCACAAGAGCTTGGAGCAGGATTCGCTCCGGAAAACTTGTTTGGCAAAGGTTTGTCTGAAGTTGAATTAAACGATGTTGAAGAGTTTTCTTCTGAGTTGTTTGGCATTGATAGTGAAAACGAGTCGTTAGAGTTGAATGATGATTTATCAACAATTCTTACAGACACAAGTGCTGTAGATGCAAAGGCTGAGGGTAGCGACCCTGACTCTACTATTCAATCAATTAATTTCGGCGAAGTCGGAGAGACGATCAGTCAACAACTAGGGTCTGCGTTTTCTCCTGATGAGTTAAACTCAGAATCTCTGGATCTTTCACTCGACGATGATGGTAGTAACCTTTCTGATAATTTGACTGAGTTTAATACCGCATTAGAAACCGATCAACTTGATTCAGAGCTAACAGAGTTGGAATCAGTTAATGGCCAGGATGCAACAGAACTGGCTCTTGATTCTGAGGAGCTTGATACAATCTCCTGGAATCTTGATATTGAGTCCGAAGAAGCTGAAGTACAATCAGATTTTCCGTTAGATTCTGTTAGTTCCAATTCAGTGTTGTTAGAAAATAATGAGACATCATTGGAAATGGATACATCACTAGATATGGCAACCAATGATTCATTGGGCTTATTTTCTAGCGAAGACATGGTGAGTGATTCTTTCACGATCAATTTGAATTCTAAGCAAGGCGACACAGTTCTTGAGGAAATCGACACATTGCAATTGGATCAATCGGAATCTGTAGACAACAATCCAAGTGAAGAATTTCAGCTGGTAATCGATGGAAATGATGATGAAAAACTATTTGTCGAAAATAATGAGACAACAATATTCTCTCTCGATGATATTAGTTCCGAATTGGTTGAATCAGCTCAAATCTCAGATTTACTGGATGAAGTTACTCAGCATAACACTGAATTCGCAGAAGAAAGTGTATTGAGTGAGCTGTTTGAGCCAGCCAGCTTGATTCAAGAGTCGGAATTGTTTGAATCTGAACTCTCGGATCTTGATGAAATTGCTGATAAACTTGATCTGGCAAAAGCCTATATTGACATGGATGACGGCGAATCAGCACGAGGCATACTCAACGAAGTGATTGAATCAGGTACCGAAGATCAAATAGAAGTTGCTAGATCCATGGTTCAAACCCTGGAAAAAAGCGCTTGATGATCAATTTTCAAATAATGCATTGATTACAGCTTAGGTGGTTTGACGGAATAAAGTTACTAAGATTGCGCAGGATTTTTGTTTCTGACCGAACTATCTCAAGAGGCGCATAGTCATTCTACGTAACGATTGAGATTGCGTTGGTCAGGAGCAAAAAGACCAGCAAGGTTGGTAACTTTGTTTCGTCAAACC
>JAZGEP010000221.1:0-3781 GCA_036478815.1 Methylococcales bacterium | reverse complement strand
AGTTACCAACCTTGCTGGTCTTTTTGCTCCTGACCAACGCAATCTCAATCGTTGCGTAGAATGACTATGCGCCTTTTGAGATGGTTCGGACAGAAACACAAATCCTGCGCAATCTTGGTAACTTTATTACGTCAAACCACCTAACAAACACTGATGGGTTAAACCGACGCGCAAATTTCAGGTTGGAAATTCTTTCGAAATCCTGTATTTTCAAACCATGTCATTTAAGCAGCTGCAATTAGTCGAACATCAAAAAAAGCTTTCAGCGTGTCAACTTTGCCAGAAAATGATTGGTCCGGTGATTATTGGTCAACCTGTGGTTTCTGAAATTCTACAGCTTGGTCAAGCTCCTGGGATTCATGAAGGCAAAGTTGGCAAGCCATTCGGCTGGACTGCGGGTAAAACATTATTTAAGTGGTATCAGAGCATTGAGGTTGACGAGCAAACTGTCAGGTCAAACGTCTACATGGCTGCCGTTTGCCGTTGTTTTCCGGGTAAGCACCCCAATCATGGGGATCGGGTTCCTGATAAAGTTGAAATTAGTACTTGCTCAAGCTGGCTAAAAACAGAAGCTGAGCTATTACGTCCTAAATTGATCATTCCGATCGGAAAACTTGCGATAGCACAGTTAATGAAAGTTGATAAATTAAAAGATGTTATCGGTAAGACACATCGACTTGATTTTTACAACATCCCGGTTGATGTGATTCCTCTCCCTCACCCTTCCGGTGCATCCACCTGGCATCATATGGAGCCAGGTAAAACACTTTTGCAGCAAGCGCTTGAAGAAATCAATAAGCACCCTTGCTGGAAAAAAATCAGTTCTAGAAAAATCTCACATTGATCACAAACTTGTTTAGAATAGTTGCGGGCAACTCAAATCGACAATGAATCAATATTTTTTTGCTCACAATTCTGCTGAGACCAAATAATGATCATTGATCGGAGGCTGTCCGAGAATAAAAAGCCTACTGCGGAAAAGCGTATTTAGGCCTATTTTTCCGATTAAATTCGTTCAAGACAGCAAGTATTCGTCTCATTGAATCGAAAAAATGGACTCACAATCGCTTTCCCTCGTGACGGCTTCTATTCTCGGACAGCCTCCTGGTGAGATGCCCAGAAAACCTTATTACTCAAGAGGAAATACCATGAATAGCGCTATTCGATTTAAACAACTCATTCGCTTGTTATTAGTATTGATGATTTGTAGTTTGTTTGTATCGTGTGCATCGTCTGGTTCATCAACAGCCAATCAATCTCAGACTGAAACAACTCGCTCTGAAACACAACAAACTGCTCAACAGGTGGAAGAAGTTGCACCTAAAACTAGCGTAAAAAATGGCAAGACTCTGGTGATTTTGCCGATTACATTCAAGTCAGGGATCAGTATGAATGATGTGATTCGCGACGAATGCAAGTTACCTGAAAAATTATCTGGATTTGTTCGTGACAATGCTTTAAGTCAATATGAAACTATCATTGTTGAAGGCACTGCTGGGCATCGAGGAGCAGATGTGCTCAGTATCCAGATTGTCAAGTTGCTGGCTCCTAAAGGTGGTGGTTGGAGTGGCCCAAAATTCGTTTCAATTGAAGGCACATTAAAACGTAATGGTCGAAAGATTGGTAATTTTACCGGCAAGCGGACTTCGATGGGTGGGGCATTTGGTGTGTTTAAGCGTACTTGCGATATTCTTGGGCGTTGCACAAAAGCATTGGGAGCCGATATTGCTGCCTGGCTACAGAATCCGCTAAAGAATTCTAGTCTTGGCAAGTAACGATTTACGGGAATCAGCATGAAATCACTTGAATAGTTTGTATTTCATACATGTTCCTTACGTAACGATTAAGATTGTTTGGGCAAGAACTAAATCTGTATACTCAGCACCACTACAAATCATGAATTCTACTACGCCTTATTCACTCAATAGCTGCGTGATAACTCCTCGCCATAGTCCCACGCGCAATGACTCGTCGTTACGCCTTGCTCTTGAGCGAATGAGAAGTATTAGCTTTTCACACTTTGTAGCGGTGCTGAGTATAAGCAAGGTTGGTGTGTTAATGACATGCACACTCCTCACAAATCAAATCTTGATAATCAGTAACAATAAAGGAACACAATGGCAAACGAATTGATTGAAGAGCTTAAAGAATTATTGATTGAAGGTCTTCATCTAGAAGAAATTGCTCCTGCAGATATTGATCCTCAAGCCCCTTTGTTTGGTGAAGGGCTTGGGCTTGATTCTATTGATGCGCTGGAGATCGGGGTTATGCTGGATCGTCAGTATGGGATTAAAATCGTCTCTGATGACGAAAAAAATAATCAAATTTTTGAATCTCTTCAATCATTGGCAGATTTTGTTGCAGAAAAACGCAGTCAATAAAACTAGGGCAATCACGGTTGCCGTTGTCTCGACTGCATTGGTGATTGCCTATCCATTTATCAGTTATGCGCTACAACGCCATCACTATGGTGGATTTTTGCCAATCGTATTAGCTGTTATTCTGGGTTGGCGAGCCTATCGTAATCCCAAAATGATTCAACGTTATAGTCTGATCGCAATTGGCGTGATGTTATTGGTGGGTTCCTTGTTGATGGGTACTGTAACCAGTCAATTAGTTCCAGTCATTATTTATTCAGTGCTGGTTTGGTTTTTTGCGCGTACATTGATGCATCCACCATCGCTGATTGAACGCTTTGTTCGCTTGCAGTTTTCAGACATCCCTGTGGAGGTTCTCAACTATTGTCGACAGTTAACTTTGGTGTGGACGCTTCTATTTGCAAGCATAGTGATTGCTTCCCTGGTATTGATTGTGACTAAGCAAGCTTGGTATTTAACCTTGTTGCATGGTGTGATTACCTGGTTATTAATGGCAGTTTTGACAGTGATAGAACATATTTACCGTGTCAAACGCTTTCCTTTTATGAAAGGTCAAACACCGTCAATGAAGGCAACAGTTCAATCTGTAATCAACAACAAGGATCAACTGTGGTGACACGTATCAAAATAACTGTTCTCACATTGCTGATGTGTATTGCTTGTGCACTCGCAATGGCTGAGACAATAACACCGCAGCCGTCTCAGTGGTCTGATTTGCTCATTCTTGATAAAACAACATCATTTCGTTACCAGGAAACCCGTCATTTGGAATTATTGGACAGCCCTTGGCAGGGTGGTGGATTATTGCTTGCCTCCAAAGACGGCACGTTAGTCAAGTTACAAATGCGGCCAGAGCGCAAAATAATGGCGATTACTCCCGGTGAAATGATTTATTTTGATAGCGAAACTGAGGAACGCCGTCGATTGCCACTGAGTACGCCGCATCCGATGACGCGCCAAGCGATAATTTTTCAAGAATTACTGCAAGGGCGGTTGGATAAAATTAGCACTGATTATGACATCACATTCCAGAAAACGGCGCCTGATTGGACGCTTACGTTAACACCCAAAGCCACGCACGAAAAACCCGTTTTTACAGAAATAATTATGCATGGCAGTGTCGTCAGCGCAACACGTAATATTCACCTAACTGAAAGCGGTGGTGATAGCAGTGATCTTGCCATGCAATTGCTGGATACCGGTTCACAGCTGGAATTTATGATTGAGCGTTTGTTGCGAGAAGCAATCGGTCAATAACGAGTGTCTAGGAGGTTGTTCGAGAATAGAGAACCTACTGCGGAAACGCTGAATTTGGCCAGCCCCTATTTAGACCAGGGCCATTATTTTCGTTAAATAGCACAACTATTCGCCTCAAATAATGAAAAAATCTGGCTCAAATCAGC
>JAZGEP010000220.1:0-11246 GCA_036478815.1 Methylococcales bacterium | reverse complement strand
AACGCTGAATTAGATACTAAAGCGCATGGGCAACAACCAGCATGAATTTTCCGTGTATTGGAAAGACCGGAGATTCCCTTGCACAACAACCTGAGTGAACGGGATATTCGGGATTACGTCAAGAAAGGCAAGATCAGCGGGAGCACCCGCAGTGAAGCGGGTCGGCAATGCAGAGACACCTTTGCCAGTTTAAAGAAAACCTGTCGCAAGCATGGGATTTCGTTCTGGAGCTACCTGCTTGATCGTACGTCGAATGCGAAACAGATTCCTCCAATGGCGGGATATTCTTCAAGCTGCTGCCTGTGGATAATGAGAAGTTACCAAAAAATGCGTCCCTTTATTACGTCAGCTGATGCTGGCGTTAGCCTAAAATAGAACATGTTCCAGATATTGTACAATTTGGAGTTTGGAGTTTGGAGTTATACTTGTCCAGTAACTTGAACAAGTGAGGTGAAGGATGCGAATCGTTTCATATACTGAAGCCAGAAATGGACTTAAAGGTGTTTTAGACCGTGTGGTTAATGATGCTGATTGTACTGTGATAACTAGGCGAGATAGCGAAGGCGCCGTAGTGATGTCATTTGAGTATTACAGTAGTTTGATGGAAACAGTGTATTTATTAAAGTCTCCTGCAAATGCAGAACACCTAAGGAAATCAATTGAACAATTCCACCAAGGAACGGTTCAAGAAAGAGAACCGTTGAGTGAATAGATGTTTAGCTTGGACAGATGAAGCCTGGTCTGATTATATGTATTGGCAAGAACCAGATAAAAAAACACTAAAACGAATCAATAAATTAATTTCGAATGTAAAACTAACACCATTCGAGGGAATCGGTAAACCTGAGCCTTTGAAAGAAAATTTATCGGGTTTTTGGTCTCGAAGGATTGATGATACACATAGATTTGTATATGCAGTTACTGATACACATATTATAGTGATAGCGTGTCGGTATCACTATGTCCAAAAAGGATAACGAATAAGGAACTAATGCTTTTTGCCAAGTTCTATGGCTTCATTCCCTGTAAATACTCTTCAATCTGAGTTGAGTTACAACGGGTACAATCTTCAGCCACAGAATTGATAACAAGTGCTTCGTTACGAATACCAAAATTGTAGCGAATACTTAACAATCCATCAGTCAGCGCATCGACTTTTCCGTTGCCATCAATATCCGAAAAATTCAAATCGACACATTGTTGCAGATAAGGTTCTATTTCAATAGCAGTACAGCGTGTACAATTGCCATCCACTGCGTTGCTTATCAAGCTATCACTACGAATTCCAAACATATGTCGAATAAACAGCAAACCATCTGTTAAGGCATCGACGCTTCCATTGCCATCGGCATCCAGTGTGCATTGCTTACCACTGACTGCTTCCTCTACAATGGGAATTATTGAAGGATCACATGCGTTATATTCAAAACATTGTTGATTCAGTGTCCAGTCGAAAAATGGTTTTAGAATGTCGATCTGAGAATAATCGTTTGAGAGACCAATTGATAGACCACGTTGGTTGGCTTCATTAGTCAACCACAGATTATAGATAAGTTGCTGGTCAGTAGTCAGCTGGAACCCTGTGTCATTGTCATAGCCATTGATATTGACAGGTTGTACAGCATCACAACCTTTGCTGATGGCTGTTTCCAGTCGGGCTCGCATAATCGGCGCCAGGCTGTTGAGATCGCTAATATTAAGCCATTTTTCGTCTGGCTTGTCTTGCAAGGCATTACCTTTGACCCAGTCGGGAAAATCATTCGCATCAGTTCGTGACGCTTCCCATGTTCCAGCGCTGAAATAACAGACTAGTTGACGACCCTGTTTTTTCAGTTGGTTAATCGTTGCTTCAGATGTTGCTAGCAAGTCAATATGGTAGACGGCAAAATCAATACTGCTATCAATCGCACCTTGTGGTTGCCAGTGCCCTTTTGAATCAGATGCAGGAGTCCAGGGGGCTTCTTCGAATACAATGTATGTTTCGCTTGCTACCAGACTACTCTCTGCATTGTTTTTGTCGAGGGAGATCGCTTTGATTATGCTGCTCATATCCAAGCGAATTGGTTCACTATAAATCGGCGAAGAAGCATTCGGCTGGCTGCCATCAGTGGTGTAGTGAATACTTAACTGTGGATCTATAGTGCTTAATGTCACCGCAACACGGCTATAGTAAGCAGCAGATTGCGGATTAATCAGTGGAATTTCCGTTCCTAGTGCTGAATTAACATCTCCCGGATCTGAGCCTGCCAGAACTTCTTCTCTGTTTGAGTAGCCATCATTATCGGTATCTTCTTCACCATCTAATACACCATCACCATCACTGTCATCACTGAGTAAATTAAGCCCCAGATTTTGCTCTACGTGATCCGGCAATCCATCGTTGTCATCATCTGTATCACAAGCGTTACCCAGATGGTCAGTATCACTATTCAACTGATCTGTATTACTTAAGGTTGGGCAATTATCGATAGCATTGTCAACAGTATCATTATCAGTATCACCAGTTGGCGTTGTGTCACAAGCATCTCCGATTCCATCAGTGTCCGTATCTTGTTGATCACTATTGGCATCAACCGGACAATTATCGATGGCATTATCAACAGCGTCATTATCAGTATCGCCTGTGGCTGTTGTATCGCAAACATCCCCTATGCCATCTGTGTCTGTATCTTGTTGATCACTATTCGCATTAACCGGACAATTATCGATGGCATTATCGACTTCATCATTATCGGTATCTCCAGTTGGCGTAGTATCACAAACATCACCTACCCCATCACTGTCCATATCTAGTTGATCGTTATTCGCATCGGCAGGGCAATTATCCAGCGCATCCCAATAGCCATCTGCATCGCTATCAGTTGTTGCTGGCCAGGTTTGTGTACCATCAACAGCAACAGCTGCTTTACCCAGGAAATCGCCATTCTGGTTGGTTTTGCAGTAACCAACGGCACTACTCATAAAAAATTGCCTGGAGATTGCTGGATAGTTGAAACTGGCAACTTGTGCTTCTGCTTTAGGGTTAACCGGAATGCCCCACATGTTGAGGTAATCCCGATAATCCCTTTCGGTTACAGTGGAGATGGCGATTAATAACCAGTCATTGTTATCAATCGCTTTGGCTTCTGTTAACGAATAATCACTAAACCCGAGTGAATCACGTATAGCTAGCCAGGTGGATTCGCTATTATGCGCCCGGTAAAATTCGCGCTCCATAATGTGTAAACGCGCTCGAACATGCCAGCCGTTTTCCAATGCACCACTATTTTGTACTGACATCATCATTTGAATAAACATACTCGCTTGCTGAGACCAGCCGGCACTATCCCACCAGTTGATTTTCATATACTCTGCTGAGTCAGCAGCGTTGACGCTCGCCTGCAAGGTGTTAAATTGAGATTCAAACGGCAAGGATTGGCAACTCGGTTCACCGTTGGTTTTTTCATGGTATTTCGATTTGGTGTAATACGAGTAATAATTTGTCATGCTGTGGTTGACCCAGCCAACAAAGCGCATTCCACCTTGTAAGCCGTGTCCCAGTTCATGCACATCACCGTGTCCTATCGGGTCGTAACTCCAGTAAGCATCATATGGATTACCTGAACAACCATAGCCACAGGTCGCCTGGTCTGCATTCATGTGTTTGACTAAATCCAGATTATTGATTTCCCAGCCTTTAGCATCAGCAAAATCATGGATTTCTGGCACCACGTCAATTCCCGGTCCTTTAAACCCTGCCAAGACATGTGGAAAATTACTCATATGTTTTTTGGTTGCCGCAGCAAGGATCTCTGCACTTCCCCATTTTGGATCAGCCATTGATTGGCGCATTTTTTCCAATGTTGAATGCACTTCAAAGCCAGTCGTGACCACTTCTGCCCAATCGTAGTCACCTGCATCCAGTTTCTGGGTGAACAAAGTATCATCAGCGGTAGTGCTCCAATAAGGATGTTCACCAATGTTTTCAATTGTTACTTGTACTGGAAGATCATTGACGCTGAATTCAAGCTGGATCGGGCCGCCGTAAGGTGAAGTGATTTCGATAGTCTCACCAGAGTTAATAGCAATGTGTGTGCTTTCCAAATATTTCGGGCGCGTATAACCACCCTCAGCCCATTGATGTGTAGCGCTAGAACGCAAGGTATTCACAAAGACTTTAACCGCTAATTGACTGTTATCGTTGCGGGTGATTTTAAAGGTTTTACCAGGTATCGCATAAGCGCCTGTTGAACGAAAATTACGTTTACTGGTTAGATTGATTGTCTTGTTGATAGGCGTGATATGGCTGAAATCACTACGGCTAAAGTTACCCATATGTGGTTGTGCAGGATTCACTGTGCGAAAGTTATACACTGCATAATCCGCATAATAGGATTTCAGAAAATCAGTATCATCCGTAGTGACTTTATCCATTGGATAGACTGCATCTTGCCGAAAACGGTCACCAATTAACGCCAGTAATTTTTGCAAGCGAAACCCATCTTCAGCGAAGATATTTTGTTTCCCTGCATCCAATGCCCGCATCATCGAACGAACTTCGTTTGCTCCCTGGGTAAATTCCGTATCGAGTCCGGTCACTGAAGAACAATTTTCTTTGACACAAGCACTCCACTCAAAAGCGTAATCCTGATCACGGAAATGCTCCAGCATACGTTTTATGTTTTGCAACGCAGCAGGCAATTGAGTTAAATTCTGAGTGATATCATAAGCACTTAAACTGAGTTTTTTCCAGTAGTTATCCCAATGATACGTGACATTGAATACATCAAATAAAGCTTTGCCCAATACTGTCTGGTTACCGTCATGATGTAAATATAAAACAGGGATCCCTTGATCAAGCGCTTGCTCTACTGCGGCAGCAATCGCCGCACTCTCATTATTCGAAGTGGCAACTTGTGAAATAATCAGTAAATCAGTGGTTGCAGTCAAACAAGTTGCTAGCTGTGTGCTATCACATGCATCAGCGTTATTGTATGAAACTTGACCAGTATAATGGTCATCCAGCCAATCCCTGGTCGCAACCTCATCCGGGAAATAATGGCTCTGCCCCATCTGCGCGATGACGACGTTAAATGGCTGGGTTGTTAAATTGTTTCGACCAGTCAACCAGCCAAGCGAATTCTCCATAAACTGGTGCATTTGATCATTCACGGTAAATCCACGATAAGCATTACGTAATGGATTACTGCCCATCACCAGATAACGTGATTGCATTGTTTCACCAGCGATAGCAATGTGTTTGTTGTAAACTGTATAACCTGAAACTGCCACACTATTGGTTTGCAGTACACCGACATTCTTACCGATAGTAGGAACCAATAAAGCAGCGTCATGTGTTGGATCCCAGTCAATGCCAGTCAGGCTTGAACCGTCGGATTTTGCTGTACCATTAGCATTAAGATTGAACAGTTTGGTTTTGGCATCAAATAGCAAATTCTGACTGGCATCCATTTCAGCAAGTGCAGCAATCACCAGATACTGATCATTAAGAACATGTCTAGCATCGCCTGTTTGCAGCGCGATTTCTACCGTATTAAATGGCATGGAAAGGTCAACCTCTAACGTAGCAGGGCTAGATTGGTTACCAAACGGATCAGTTGAGATTACTTGATAAGTATGCATTGCATTGGTTGTAGCAGTGGAGTCCTTGTAGGTAAATACATCACCATTAACAGTCGCTAGCAATACCCCGTCACGATAAATTGTATACTCAGCGATGCCAATATTATCCGATGCTGCTTGCCAGGATAATGTCACATGGTTAGTCGCTACCGAATCTGTACCTAAGTGATGAGACATACTCGGCAACACACTATCCAGCACACTCGGCGGAATCATTTGTCCATCCTTGATAAGGAGTCGGGTGCTTTCCCCTGCTTTTTGCAGAGCTACCGCAACGTGATCTCCACCACCACCTTCTTTATGCAAAGCCTCAATATAATACAAACGGTTTGCAAGCAAATAGACAGGCTGACTTTTTTGTGAGGCATACTTGTCCCACTGCTGAGACCCCGTCCATCCTGTTACAGAAGCGATCACACTGCCTAAATTGGCAGGATCAGTATCTGTCGATAAACGCAATTGACCTTCATCATCCGATGAAATCCAGAAAATATATTCTGCTGACTCTGATACTTTCAGATAACCGCTGACACGTTGCCCATAACTGCCATAGCTTTGGCTGGGAGTTTCAAAATCAGTGAGCAAACTGGTTTGTGTGGGATTATCAGGATAATTATTATTAGCTGTTAAATTACTGATCGAATCACCACCAATGTTTTTCCAGTGTTCGAGTAAAATACCTGTACTATCAGCCTGAGCAGTTTGGACTATTAAAATGGTCTGTTGTGATTGCACAGTTGTCGTACCATCACTGACTGAAACAGTAATCTTTCGTTGAACACCATCACCACGATTGATTACATCGTTAACGGTAATTTCACCTGATGTACTATCAACCTGAAAAATGGAATCTGTCAGACTATAAACAAGCTCATCATCATCTGCATCAGTTGCCTTAACAAAGCCAACCAATGTGTTGATTGTTGCATTCTCAGCCACGGCATAATGTCCGTTGCCCCCAATAAATACTGGTGCAGACTCTGCGTAGGCAATCGATGAGGCTAACCATAAATGGATCAACAACAAAAACAATTTGAAGCATGATTTCGACTGGCAATTCCTGGCATTAAACATCTTAATTCCTACAGATTTGGTTGCATCATTGAGGTAACCACAAAGTATAGGTTTTATTGAAATAAAATCCGTTAACTAAGCCCGTTAACACTGACTAATTGAAATGTAAATTGTAATAATGCGAATAAGTAGACATTTAATGGAAAAACGATAGTAACTCTGCGTAATCAGTAACTGCTCAGATTGTCCTCTATTGTGTCCAAGAGCAAGGCGAAAGCGCGGAGTTTACTTATTCTATGCAACGATTGAGTTCGTTTCGTCAGGAGCAAAAAGACAAGTCAGAATGTTCAAGTTATTTCATGCACGTTCCTGTCAATCAGTGGTATTGCCAACTGCAGAGTAAACACGTAAAGTGAAACCTATTCTGAATTAGTGATAGGAGTGAACATCAAATGTCATTTCAAAAACCTGTATTTAAAGCACAATACGAAAACTTCATCAACGGTCAATGGACTCCTCCTGTGGACGGTGAGTATTTCGATGATATTTCGCCGGTCGATGGGCAAGTGATGGCACGTGTTGCTCGTTCTAGCGGTAAAGATATCGACAAAGCAGTTGCAGCGGCTGAAGCTGCTTCAGCTGCGTGGGGCAAAACCTCGGTTACAGAACGCAGTAATATTCTGTATAAAATCGCTGAGCGCATTGAAGCTAATCTGGAAACGATTGCTCTGGTTGAAACCTGGGATAACGGTAAAGCGGTTCGCGAAACACTGGCAGCTGATATTCCGTTGGCGATTGATCATTTTCGCTATTTTGGCAGTGTAATCCGCGCCGAAAGCGGAGAGCTATCGGATATTGATGCCAATACGGTTTCAATGGAAATTCATGAGCCATTGGGTGTGGTCGGCCAGATTATACCGTGGAATTTTCCAATATTAATGGCAAGCTGGAAACTCGCACCGGCGCTGGCGGCGGGTAATTGCATCGTATTGAAACCAGCCGAACAAACCCCGGTTTCAATTTTGGTGGTGATGGAATTAATTGCCGATTTATTACCGGCAGGGGTGCTGAATATCGTCAATGGTTTCGGTGTTGAGGCAGGCAAACCGCTGGCGACTCATCCGAGTATAAAAAAAGTAGCCTTTACTGGCGAAACCACCACTGGCCGTTTGATTATGCAGTATGCATCGGAAAACATTATTCCAGTAACTCTGGAGTTAGGTGGAAAATCTCCGAATATTTTCTTCGATAGTGTGATGGCAGAAGACGACAATTTTCTGGATAAAACCATTGAAGGGCTGGTGATGTTTGCCTTGAATCAAGGTGAAGTGTGTACATGCCCGTCGCGTGCGTTGATTCAAGAAAACATCTATGACGTTTTCATGGAACGTTGCCTTACTCGAATCGCAAGTATCAAAATGGGAGATCCTTTAAATCCGGACACCATGATGGGTGCACAAGCATCCAATGATCAATATGAAAAAATTCTCAATTATCTTGATATTGGTAAACAAGAAGGCGCTGAAGTACTGATTGGTGGCGCAGCCTATCAAAATGCAGCCTATCCAAATGGTTATTACATTCAGCCCACTGTTTTGAAAGGTCATAATAAAATGCGGATTTTTCAGGAAGAAATATTCGGCCCGGTATTGAGTGTGACCACATTCAAAGATGAAGCCGAAGCACTTGAAATTGCCAATGATACGTTATACGGCTTGGGTTCCGGTGTCTGGACTCGAGACATTCATCAAATGCAAACTTTTGTGCGTGGTATTGAAGCCGGGCGTGTGTGGGCAAATTGCTACCATTTGTACCCTGCTCATGCTTCTTTTGGTGGACAGAAGAAGTCTGGGATTGGCCGTGAAAATCATAAAATGATGCTTAATCATTACCGTATGACCAAGAATGTGTTGATGTCTTATGACAAGAACCCAATGGGGTTTTTCTAAACTGTTCGGTTTGTGCGACTTTTCTGGCGTATGTGTGTTCGGGATTGTGATGGAGATAGACTAATGCCGAGTGAACGAGTCACCGTGACTGACAAAGCCAAGCACGTCATTGATCAGTTGCGAGAAAAACACGGTGAACTGATGTTTCATCAAAGCGGTGGTTGTTGCGACGGTTCGGCACCAATGTGCTTCAGTGTGGATGATTTCATGATTGGGAGTAGAGATGTGCTATTGGGTGAAATTCACGGTTGCTCATTTTACATGGCAGCTGATCAGTTCGAGTATTGGCAGAATACCCACCTGACTATTGATGTATCGGCAGGGCGCGGTTCCAGTTTCTCACTGGAAATTCCGCTGGGTTTACGGTTTATGGTGATTTCGCGCCTGTTTACAGAAGCAGAATTGCTGAATTTGCAGCCTATAGAGTATCAATAACTTGAATATGCTGACTTGCCTTTTTGCTCGCCTGCTTCGTTGTGGCCACAATTACATAGCCTGCTATGCACTTGTTGTCACGTCTTGAAGGCAAATAAAAATACTGTGCCATTAAGTCCAGGTTATTCCATGCACGTTCCTTAATGATATTTATCTGTATTTTATAGCCCTGATGTATGTACAGTTTCAAATTCAGGCGGTTTAGATTGTTGTGGGTTAAGTTGTTTGCGCCATTTAATTAGATAATTGATAATACGTTTTGGGCTGGAAATTTGTGGTTTTGAGTGTTGGTATTGATTGTCCTTAAATTCTTTTTCTTCCCACTCGTGAACTAATGTTTTAGCATTCTCAAACGCTTCTTTGAAAGAAGGCGAACTAGTGAGAGATTCCTTAAAATAGGCACGTCCAAAATAAGTCATTTCCGCTTCATCAGAACATCCAAAAGATGTTCGGTCATGCGCTGCAGCAGTTATAATCATTGTATGATCATCTTCTAGTGGGGCAATGAAACCACCTGAGTAACAAGCTGAAATCACAATAACTTTCCAGCGTATCGGCAAGCTGGAAAGAATCTTTCCCAGTTGATCGGCAGGCAGATTAGGTAAAGACAGACCGTGTTGGTCAATGACCAGTTGATGTTCTTTTGAGCCATGACTTGTCAGATATAAAAATAAGATATCCTTTTCTGAATCCATTTTGTTAGCAACATCGGTTAGTATTTGTTTAATACTGGTGATTGTTGCCAAAGGGATAGCATTAACAGTTTCTGTATTGTTGACTAGAATTGCGGATCGTCCGAGCGTATCAAATGATTCATCAAAAAGTTTACGAATATAGGAAATTTCATTGTAGAAAACATTCTGTTTGCCATCGCCTCCAATACCCACAAAATATAAATTAATTCGGTTCGGATCTGTCGCAAAAAGTGAACTGGTGGTTTCTTTGAGTAAGCGGTTCTGTACATATAATGCTTTTTCTACATTTGACTGTCTCGGATCTGGATGAGAACCATCACCAATATAGCGACCGTAACTCCATTGACCATTTAATCCAGCTTTGCCATTTTGTGGGGCAGCATAAGTGAGTACCCCGCGACCATCAAATTTTCCATAGTTGAACTGGCCCTTATAGTGATCGCCATTTGAATCATGCAAAGTCCCTTCACCACTAAACATCCAGTTTTCGAATTCACCTTGGTATGTGCGCCCATCTTTTCCTTTAAACTCTCCTTTTCCTGTGAATGAACCATCCTCAAACTCTCCTGCATAGAGGTTGCCTCCAGCGGTGCTATAACGTCCTGTTCCAGCATATGTCCAGTTGTTAAAGCCTCCTTCATAACGATTTCCTTCCTGATCCAAATAAACGCCTTTTCCGGTGAAGTCATCGTTGACAAAATCTCCTTCATAGATTGTACCAAGTGAGGTTGTATAGATTCCTTTCCCATGTGGTTTGCCGTCTTTAAACAAGCCTTTATATGTGTTGCCATCCGCGTAATGAATCTCGCCTTGACCATGATAGCGACCTGCAACAAAATTGCCGTTGTACGAATTTCCATCAGAAATAATCAGTGCACCATAGCCGTGATAGAGTCCATCATTGAATTCCCCAACATAATGAGAATCTTTTCCAGACTCCCATCTGCCATATCCATTGAAATGGTAATTTTCAAATTGTCCTTGATATGTTGATCCATCCAAGGATTTTACTTTTCCCTGACCTGTCAGTACGCCTTCCGTAAATTGTCCTTCATAGATATTACCGGCAGCATCAATCAGCTTGCCATTTCCATGAAACAAACCTTGTTTAAATTGACCATGATAACTTGCTCCGTTACTCCAGAGTATTTTCCCTTCATCTGTAAACAGATTATCTTTTAGTTCTCCATAATATCTGCCTCCGTCTGGTAGTAAGGCGGAAGCAGGAATGAGTTTGGTAACAAAATCAGATTGGCCGATATATTGGATCACAATTGATATAAGAATCAGTAGAGCGATGACAGTGTAAATCAGTTTTTTGTTTCGCATGATTTGAAATGCATCCTGGATCGTAGAGATTTGTGGTTATTCGTTCTCACTTTGAATTCTGTGTCCTTGAAAAAGTGTAACTACTCAGCGTCTTTAGAACAATCCTCAAAAATCAGAGCGCAAAATCTGGCAATGCCCCCTCAAACACCAGCGCCATTGCTTGAGTCGCACTCACTTCTTGCTTACGACAGGTCGATAAATA
>JAZGEP010000219.1:0-23163 GCA_036478815.1 Methylococcales bacterium | reverse complement strand
TGATCTTGAGGCAGGATTTTTGTTCGTATTCAAGGCGCGAAAACAGGCGCATAGTGAGCTATGTAACTGTTTTCGCAACACCGAAGATGAGCAAAAAGACAAGTCAATTGTTCAAGTTATTTCATGCACGTTCCTAAGTATTCTGCACTCTGGTTTTTCTATAATCCACCAAGATAATTTTCAATTTCAGTATTGCTGCAACGCGTGCAATTGCTCGCAACCGCTTCAGCTGTCAGTGCGTCTCCAGTTAAACCAAACACATAGCGGATAACCAGCAAACCATCGGTAAGTGCATCACTGGTACCATTCCCATCCACATCCAGAATTAATAAACTGGCAAGATAGTTTTCAATTTCAGTATCGCTACAACGTGTGCAGTTATTCGCAACTGCTTCTGCAGTCAGAGAGGTTCCGGTTAATCCAAATAGATAACGGATCACCAGCAAGCCATCACTGAGTGCATCTGTTTCTCCATTGCCATCGATATCGAGGTTCCCGCTATTAACTACGGCATTGCCTCGTCTGTAAATAACTCCGTAATCGGCATCCTTGAGCCAAAGTTCTGTAGCACCAGAAGGGGTGATATGGTCTGCCGATAATGGTTGCATGAACAGAGAGAATCCAGTGGCTGCTGTCGCATCGGGTCGAGAAAATACAATAGCACTATCATCGCCAGTAAACACTGGTGTGCCAAAATTAGTTGATGTGTCTATAATACGTAATTCTCCAGTAATCAGATTGACAGTATTGACAGTATTTGTTCCTGTATTTTGATTGAAAGCATCAAATACCAGGAAATTGTCCGTGCTTTGACTAAACACTGGAAATCCAAAGTTAAAGCCACTAACAGGTGGAATAACTGCAATTGTGGTTTCATTGACCAGATCCAGTGCATAAAGACTCCAGGCACCAATACGTGAACCGTCGGCTGTGGCGATTACATTCAAGGCATCATATATCAATGTATTTCCATCATTGGAGAAATCCATTGCATCAGCATGAGAGATACTGTTAGTGGATGCATTATCTGTTGCCGCTGCTACCAGATCTATTATCTGGTTTTGTCCATTGGGACTGAGGTCAATAATGATTATTTGATCTTCTGGTTGATCTGAAATATCAAGCAGTACCAGTGCAAATTTTTCGCCGTCAGGTGAGACAGCGACAGAGTAGAACGTTGTTTGCAACTCAAGACACGCTTCATCGAGGCCGTTGATACTGTTAACTAAACATAAATCATGATCTGAATTGATAAACGCGATTAAACTGCCGTTGCGGTCGACAGAAGGACGTTTTTGATCGAGACTGAAGGAACTGAGAATTATTCCTGTGTCAGGGTCTTCAAGCGCTGGATCACGGCGATTTAATGAAAATGTTCCTGTTGCTGGGTCACGACGAATAAAGGTTGTGGCTTCTGGTCCATTGACGATTGTTACCTCATTATCGACTGGCGTTGGCGGTGCATCAAAAATTTCCACAGCATCAAAAGCTTCAGCAGTTTTTTGAACTTGGACGGAGCCTTCCCCATAAATTTCTGTGGCTGACTGAATCAATGCAAGTCGCGCATCAATAAACTGTGAGCGAGGGACCAGGTGAAACACCAGTGCTCGATAAAAAATTTGCTCTGCATCATCAACTCCGATTGCACCATTCAATCCTTCAGCTAATAAGTAAAATGCATGATTGATAATGCTGCTGTTGACATGGACACCACCGTTATCGTCTTCAAGGGTCGCTGGCAGTTGAACGTATTCACTCATTGTAGCTGGGTATGGATCGCCGGTTCTTGGGCTAATTATCGACCCCGGATTGCGTAAACTTCTAGTTGGGTTACCGAGTTGTGCACCACTTACCCAATCGGCTTTACCAAACGTATGGGCTTCTGCCGCTTCTCCAAAAATATCTGAGAAAGCCTCGTTTAAAGCGCCGGATTGATTAAAGTAGATCAGGTTGGCAGTGTTGGTGGTGACTCCATGGGTTAATTCGTGGCTAACTACATCCAGTGCACCTGCGAATGGTAAAGCATCTCCAAATGCGATGAGTTGTCCATTCCAGAACGCATTGAGGTAATTGTTACCTAACCGTACTAAGGCAAAAATTGATCCGCCATTACCATCGATAGAATTTCGTCCGTGAACCTGGGAGTAATAATCATAAGTTGCTGATAAAGTAAATGAGGCACTAACCGCAGCTTGAGGCCAACCCGAGTCTGGATTTTCGGAGATGGTTATATCAAAAACCTCAGGTAGTTCCACTCTGCCGTCGTCGTCAAAGGGTGATTGGTTTTTGTCATCAAATATGTAAATGACACCTTTATTTTCATTAGTCGGAAAAGGACTGCCACCTTGAAACATCGGTTTACTGGTGTCTACCATGCCAAAAAGATTATTTTGTTCAAAGATATTCAATTGCTGCTGGTCGCCAAACAAATCTTCTCCAGAACCTACTATTCCTGCATCGTTAACCTGGTTGTATGCGAGAATTTGTGTGCCGTTTTCGGCATCGACCAAAACCAGCCATTGGTGATTCAGTGCACCAGACAGTTTGACTTCCCAGGCTAAACGGCTTTGTTTGTCTGGTTCCGGGTAAATCACCAGTTGCGGTGAGTCAGTCTCTACTGCAGCGGCACCATGGGGAATCCATAGCCGTGCATTTTCGATGGCTTGATCTGCAGTATAAATCGGTTTTGTGCTCAGTTTTTTTGGCGAAGGAAAAAAGGCACCATCAACCAGTTCCACGTTTCCAGCCTTATCCAAGTGTACAGTCAGTGCACAATTCCAGACGGGAATATCCTGATAATATTGGTGGAAGCGCAAATGCTGTTTTCCCATCGTGTCAGTACGATTGGATGTTAGTGTCAACTCTTGCGCTGGATTATCCAGATACAACAGTTTTTGCGCAGTATCAAGGAAATGACGAGCAGTCTGAGCATGAGATTCGAGTATTGCAGTAGCAGATTGATTTGTAGATGAGCGTTTCATCAACACCGAACTGGTTGGTCGGATTTGTCGTGGCGTACCAGATTCAGTCAGGCGCACCGTTAATTTTGAGAGGATAGATTGCGTATTTTGCACTGCCTGAGTCTGTTGATTAGCAGAGTTGGTATTACCAAGGGTTTGCAACTTGCCTGGTGTTTGATTTCCATTTGCCAACTGCTTTTGTGTGGCGAGAAAACTGGCGATTTTGTTTATTCTTGAGTCTGTAGTTGTGTTTGATATGACACTAGGCTGAATAAAGGACGATGAAATCTGACTCTGTAGTGGATTAACCTGGAAAGCTGGTTGAGCTGAATTCGCTGCCAGACACGCTGAATTAAGAAGTGTTGCAAAAAAACCGGCGACGATTGTAACCACAGATAAACGCATAACTTATTTCCTTGTATTATGTGAGGCAATTGTATTGAATTTTCGTAACTCAGCTTAGGAACGCGCATGAAATAACTTGAACATGCTGGCTGGTCTTTTTGCTCCTGACGAAACCATCTCAATCGTTGCGTAGAACAACGATGCGCCTCTTGAGATCGTTTCATCAGAAACAATAATCCTGCGCCATCATTGTTCAAGTTATTCCATGCACGTTCCTTACCCTCTATTTCGTCCAAGAGCTGCGTTAAAAGTGCTCATTTACACCTGTAAAATCCGCGCTTTCGCCTTGCTCTTGAACAAAACAAAGGGCAATCTGAGTAGTCACTGATTACGCTGAGTAGTCACTGATTACGCTGAGTAGTTACGAATTTTCATTGGTTGTTTTAACCAGTAGCCATATTTCTAAAGTTGTTATTTATAAAAGGTTTTCTCAAATTAAACCTGGATTTTATTCTTGCTGAAGTTTCCTGATGATTGGGATAGAAAGTACGCAATAGTGGTGTGCTGGGATTGCATTGAAGTGGTGTCCCTGTTTAGAAAAAAACCTCATCATAATCGTGAGAAAAAAGTCTGTTGCCACTAAAATAATTTATTATTTTTCATTGGGATAGATCGCTTGAGCCATATTAGCACAAAACAATACTTAAGAGGCTTAAGTATTGTTGTTTGCATATAATTGTGCGTTAGTTATTCAGTAGATATCTGATTTAAACCACCTTGCTCTAGTTAAACCAGGATTGTAGGCTATATGTTTACATGGATTAACAAGGTTATCTATGATTTAGATCACAGCAGATTATTAATATACTCTTCGCACATGAATATTTTACATCTTATGTGCGTGATATTTTGTGGAGAGTAAGGCGGGAAATCTGAGCAGTAGTCATTCTACAGCAAGGTTTTCCAACGCAACTATCCGCACCAAATTCACACACAAACAGTGCGTGTACAAGATGCTAAATTTTCATGTGCGGAGAAACTCACGTTGCTGCAAGTCGAGTCAGGAAACTGCACGCACCATCACGACCGATGACAAGGAACCCTTGCGGCAACAAATGAATGCCAAAATGCAGACAGAGGAAACCAAAGCTGTTTACAAACAACGAAAAGTCATCGTTGAGCCCGTATTTGGGCAAATCAAGATCAGTGGTTTTAGTGTTCGCGGCAAAGAGAAAGTTGTTGGTGAATTTTCGCTGGTGTGCGCAACCCATAACCTGAAAAAAATCGCTCGGTCCATTGCCAGGAGATTGGTCTGTCCGGAATTTGTCACAGTCAGCGTGAAACCTGCCTAACGGAGGTAAGATGGTTTGACGAAACAAAGTTACCAACCTTGCTGGTCTTTTTGCTCCTGACTAACGCAATCTCAATCGTTACGTAGAATGACTATGCGCCTCTTGAGATAGTTCGGTCAGAAACAAAAATCCTGCGCAATCTTGGTAACTTTATTCCGTCAAACCACCTAAGCTCTGCAAAAAGCCCCCAATGATCGCTCAATTCAGACCACAGGAAACTGTTTTAATCGGTCTGTGGTGCTAAATTTGATCGCTGGAACATTGCGAAAAATAATTCGGTGAAATTGTATATATTTTGTACTTGTGGATAACTTTGTCGATTTTAGAGGTCTTCTCGGACAGCTTCCTAGGCGCTTGGGTTGAAATTATCGGTGCTATTGCCTTAGGTACTCGAATTTCCAGTATCTTGTTAATCATACTAACCCAATATAATTCCAAAGACACACTGTTTCAGCAATGATTCAACATCTTGTTCAATCAACTTGGCATCACGATAATCCGTGAAACATCTCGACAGCCGAAGCATGATTTTGCGGTGCGTCTCTAACTCTCGTAAAAACATCGCTCCGTCATCAGAATTGATATTTCCACTATTGAATTCTTCGATCACTTCGCGTCTGCAGAGTGAGTGATAGTGCGTGACGTTTGGTGTTCACTCTGTACTCATAAGGTCGCATCTCCGCTGCGGGATAACTGCTTGATAACATAGTTGTTATACCTGAGAAACGGCTTTTTTGTGGTTAATGTGTGAAAAATTCGGGCTAAGCATTACACTTTGCAGCCTTAAAGTAACAAACCACTTTACTCTAATTCAATACAGGACTAAAATAGTACTGTATTGAATTTTGGCTAAATCATATGCTCAGAATAAGCAAATTAACCGATTACTCGACTGTTATTCTTGGTGAGATGGCACGCAGTACCGCACTCACATTTACAACAGCAGAGCTTGCGGCTTCAACCGGAATAGCACAGCCCACTGTCAGTAAAGTGCTAAAACTGCTTGGCAAATCCTCGCTCGTGCTTTCTATTCGAGGCACAAATGGAGGTTACCAGTTAGCCAGTAAACCGGAACAGATTTCAGTTGCACAGATTATCAGTGCAATGGAAGGGCCGATTGGGATTACCGAGTGCTGCACAACCAGCGAAACTTGCAATCATGCATCACATTGTCATATTAGTGGCCACTGGGGGGTCATTAATCGTGCGATTGAAACAACATTACAAACCATCACCCTGGCTGATCTTGTCAGTCCAGTATCTGCATTAGTTGAAATGACTGTTTCAGTTGACAGCAGCGCTATGGTTCAATCTAACCGTTAGCCTGGTTTTCACAGAGAATTTATCATGATTACAGAAATACAAGGTTCAGAACAGGCAATTGTCGACGATTTGCCGATTGAAAATCAGCAAATCCATGACATTATTGATGCTGACTATGCACCCGGCTTTGTGACTGATGTTGAATCGGATTCTTTCCCGCCCGGATTAAATGAAGACGTGGTACGCGCTATTTCTGCCAAGAAAAATGAGCCTGAATGGATGACTGAATGGCGCTTAAAAGCCTTTCGTATCTGGCAAAAAATGACACCGCCAGACTGGGCAAAGGTTGATTTCCCACCCATTGATTTTCAGACAATCAGCTATTACTCAGCACCCAAAGCAATGAAAGACCAACCACAAAGTCTTGATGAGGTTGATCCTAAATTGCTGGAAACATACAAAAAACTGGGTATTCCTTTGCATGAACAAGGACGTCTTGCTGGTGTTGCGGTTGATGCGGTGTTTGATAGTGTTTCAGTGGCAACCACATTCAAAGGCAAGCTTGCTGATGCGGGGGTGATTTTTTGCCCTATTTCGGAGGCTATCAGAGAACATCCTGAGCTGGTGCGTCAATATCTTGGTTCTGTAGTATCGCTAACGGATAACTTCTTTTCGGCGTTGAATTCTGCTGTATTTTCAGACGGCTCTTTCGTGTTTATTCCAAAAGGTGTGCGCTGCCCAATGGAGTTGTCGACTTATTTTCGCATCAATGCGGCGAATACAGGACAATTTGAACGCACTTTGATTATTGCCGAAGAAGGCAGTCATGTCAGCTATCTGGAAGGCTGTACAGCACCAATGCGCGATGAAAATCAACTACATGCTGCGGTCGTTGAATTGGTGACACTGGAAGATGCTGAAATCAAATATTCAACCGTACAAAATTGGTATCCGGGTGATGCAGAAGGTAGAGGTGGTATTTACAATTTTGTTACCAAACGTGGTGAATGTCGCGGAGATAATTCCAAAATTTCCTGGACTCAGGTGGAGACTGGCTCGGCAATTACCTGGAAGTACCCGAGTTGTGTACTAACAGGCGATAATTCAATCGGTGAATTTTATTCTGTTGCTGTCACCAATAACTATCAACAAGCAGATACCGGATCAAAAATGATCCATATCGGTAAAAATACCAGCAGTACAATTATTGCCAAAGGTATTTCCGCAGGCAAATCGCAAAGCACCTATCGCGGTCTGGTCAAGATGATGAAAAACGCCAGCAACGCGCGTAATTTTACCCAATGCGATTCATTGCTGATTGGCGATCAATGCGGGGCGCATACCTTCCCGTATATTGAAGTACGTCAGCCAAGTTCAAAAGTTGAGCATGAAGCATCGACTTCGAAAATCGGCGAAGACCAATTGTTCTATTTACAACAACGCGGCTTGTCTGCTGAAGATGCTGTATCACTGATAGTGAACGGCTTTTGTAAGGAAGTTTTCAAAGAATTACCGATGGAATTTGCCGTTGAAGCACAAGCCTTGCTGGGTGTTAGCCTGGAAGGTAGTGTCGGTTAGTGGTACAACTCAATTTTGTGATAAAACCGCATCTATTGTGTTTAAGGCGATGGGATGACCAAACCTGTTTGCACAATTATTGCAGGTCCTAACGGAGCTGGAAAAACAACGTTTGCTTTGCGTTACTTGCCGGTGTTCGCAAAGTGTCATAATTTTGTGAATGCGGATATGATTGCATCGGGCTTGTCCCCATTAGCACCGGAGCGAGAGTTATTTTCCGCTAGTCGCCTGTTTCTGCGCGAGATTGGTTGCTATGTGACACGACAAGAAAATTTTGCCTTTGAAACAACGCTTTCAGGTAAGTCTTATTTGCGATTGATTCGGAGTCTCCTTGGCGATGGATGGCAGGTTGATCTTAACTATCTTCTGGCTACCAGATGTCACGATGTCCATTGAACGCGTTGCGGAGCGTGTCGCTCATGGCGGTCATGACATTCCCCGCGAGACGATTATCAGGCGATATTATCGCAGCATTGACAACTTGCTGAATGATTATGCTCCGTTGTGCAGTAATACAATTTGTCTGGATAACTCGTTACCGATTCCAGAAATAATTTTTCTCGAAGACGAGACGGGGCGATCTATCGAACACTCGGAACTTTACGCCACTATGTTAACCAAGAGAGAAGTACATGACTGAACTTCAACAAAAATCAATTCGAGTTAAAGAGGCATTACAGCAAGCTGTTTCAGAAGCATTGGAGCACAAACGTCGCCTTGGGCAATATGCTGTTATATTCAAGAATGGTAAACCCGTGCGGATTGACTTGGAAAAAGAGTGGAATTCAGAATAAAAACGACGTACAACCAAATCAGATACAACATTACAGACAACCGCTTCAGGAATTTAGACAACCATGCTGGAAATCCAGAATTTACACACATCAATCAATGACAAGTCCATCCTTAACGGCATTGACCTCAAGGTAAACGCCGGAGAGGTACACGCAATTATGGGACCAAATGGTTCCGGCAAAAGCACCACCGCTTATGTGCTTGCGGGTCGTGAAGGCTATGAGGTTACTCAGGGAAGTGTCACATTTGATGGTAAGAATTTATTGGATATGGAACCTGAGATTCGCACCCGCGAAGGGTTGTTTCTGGGCTTTCAATATCCGGTTGAAATACCTGGCGTGACCAATATGTATATGTTGAAAGCTGCGCTGAATGCAATCCGCAATCATCGTGGTGAAAGTGAGCTGGATGCAATCGATTTTTTGCAGTTCGTCAAAGAAAAAGCCAAGCAACTGAATATTGACGACAAATTCCTATATCGTGATGTCAATGTTGGTTTTTCTGGTGGCGAGAAGAAACGTAATGAAATTCTGCAAATGGCAGTGCTAGAACCACGACTGGTGGTACTGGATGAGATTGATTCCGGGCTAGATATTGATGCGCTGAAAATTGTTGCGGAAGGCATTAATGCGCTACGTTCGCCAGATCGAGCGTTTGTGATTGTTACCCATTACAAACGACTACTGGATTATATTCAGCCAGATTATGTACACGTATTATCCGAAGGACGTATTGTTAAATCTGGCGACATCAGTCTTGCTGATGAGTTGGAGGCACAAGGTTATGGATGGATTGAAGAAGCTCCAACAGCGCAAACAGGAACAACAGGCTAATGGATATTGCTGACAACACAATGGATCATTTCCACCAGCAATTCGGTATTGCCAGTGATCAACTGAGCGGACACAACTTGCCTTGGTTACAAGAAAAACGTCAACAAGCTCTGGATGCCTATACTGCGCTGGGCTTACCTGGTCGCAAAGATGAAGAGTGGCGTTATACCCAGATTCGTGAGATTCAACAACACAGCTTCAAACCCGTATCTACTCCTGGCTTGGTGGATGCACAGCAAATTCTTGATCATCAATTGTCAGATGCGATTACACTGGTTTTTGTTGATGGGTTTTATCAGGCAAATTTGTCCAAGCTGGACTCTATTCCTGATGAAGTTGTAATTAGTAATCTTGCTACTGCAATGCAGCAACATCCCAAGCTGGTTGAGGCCAGTCTGGATGCCACAAATCCAAATAGCCACGGCTTCTCCTGTTTGAATACAGCGTTTTTCAATGATGGAGTGTTCATTCATGTCCCAGCTGAAGTGATCGTTGAGAACCCAATCCAGTTTATTTTCTTCGGTACGACACCGGACGCGATGATTACTTCGCGTAACCTGATTATCGCAGATCACCATTCAAGTTGCCGCATTATTGAAGTATGGGCAGGCACAGAGCACCAGCGTTTTTGTAACACAATCACCGAGATCATTGCGTCTAACAGTGCAGAAGTCACCATCGATAAAATTCAAGATGAAGGTCAACACACATCTCACATTAGCAGTACTTTCAGCCAATTAGCAGAACATGCTGTTGTCACCCATCGAAATTTTAATTTTGGTGGGCGTTTCGTACGCAATGACATTCATACCGGATTAGGCCAGAGTGCAGCCTGTCATCAATTTGGATTAACCCTGGTCAATCAATCACAACACGTTGATAACCACTTGCGAATTGATCATAACAAACCGGATACAGTGAGTCGTATCCAGTATAAAAATATTGCCGATGACAAATCTCGCGCTGTATTTCAAGGGCGTATTGTCGTTCACAAAGATGCTCAGAAAACCGATTCAAACATGAGCAACAAGAATCTGTTGCTGTCAGACGATGCGATTATTTATACCAAACCGCAGTTGGAAATCGATGCCGATGATGTGCAATGTGCACATGGTGTTACTGTTGGAGAGCTGGAACAGTCGGCACTTTTTTATCTACGTAGCCGAGGCATTGATGAAGTGACAGCACGTAATATTTTAACCTTTGGTTTTGCAAAGGAACTGCTGGAAACCATCGAATCTACTGAATTAAAAACCATGGTATTAAATAAATTATTAGAGCGTTTTCCACAGGCAGCGATTCGGGCAGATTGGTTATGAGTAGCACCGCTAACGTATCCCAATCGCCAGCTTATGATGTGCAGGCGTTGCGTAACGATTTCCCAATTTTGACGCAAACAGTGCGTGGCAAGCCGCTAGTTTATCTGGATAATGCTGCCACCACACAAAAACCTCAATGCGTCATTGACGCTATCAGCGAGTTTTATCAGAAAGACTATTCCAACGTCCATCGCGGCGTGCACACGCTAAGCGAGCAGGCAACAGTTGCTTACGAAAATGTACGTAAAAAAGTACAGAAACACTTCAATGCGGCAAGCGAAAAGGAAATCATCTTTGTGCGTGGTGCAACAGAAGCCATTAATCTGGTTGCACAAAGCTATGGAGGCAGCTATATCAAAGCAGGTGATGAAATTCTCATCAGCGCGATGGAGCATCATTCCAATATCGTTCCCTGGCAAATGCTCTGCAAGCAATCTGGTGCAACGCTTAAAGTCATCCCGATAAACCAACAAGGTGAGCTGGATCAGCAGCAGTTTGAGCAACTCATTAGTCCACAAACACGATTATTAGCGTTGTCGCATATGTCGAACGCTCTGGGAACCATTAATCCTGTTAAACAAATGATTGCAAAAGCCCATCAACACGGCATTCCAGTGTTACTGGATGGTGCACAGGCTGCGCCACATATGCAGGTTGATGTTCAAGATCTTGATTGTGATTTTTATGCTGTTTCTGGGCATAAGCTCTATGGGCCAAGCGGTATTGGCATCTTATATGGCAAACAACAATTACTGGAAGCCATGCCGCCCTGGCAAGGTGGTGGCGACATGATTCGTCGAGTTACGTTTGAAGAAACTGAATACGCACCACTGCCTTACAAGTTTGAAGCAGGTACACCAAGCATTGTCGATACCATTGGTTTAGGGGCGGCACTGGATTATCTGAATACCATTGGGCTTGATACAATCGCAAATCATGAGGCAGAATTACTGGATTACTGTCAACAACGCGCAGAAGAAATACCGCAACTAAAACCGATCGGAACAGCCAGTGACAAAGGCGCCATTTTTTCATTTGTGCTGGAGCGAGTGCATCCACATGATATTGGTACAGCAATGGATCATTTAGGCATCGCCATTCGCGCTGGACACCATTGCGCAATGCCAGTCATGGATTATTATAAAGTTCCGGCAACCGCCCGTGCATCGTTTGGCTTATACAACACCATGGAAGAAGTTGATGTGTTGATTGATGGAATCAAACAGGTGATCGAGGTGTTTGGCTAATGCTACAAGACGAAATGCGCAACCTCTACCAAGAGGTTATTTTTGACCACAATCGTAACCCGCGAAATTTTCACGTGATGGAAAACGCCAACCGTGTTGTTGATGGTTACAATCCTTTATGTGGCGACCGCCTCACCCTGTATTTATCAATTGATGACGATGATATGATCAAAGATGCCAGTTTTCAGGGCGAGGGCTGTGCCATCTCCACAGCATCCGTTTCATTGATGACAGAAATGATTAAAGGTAAAACAGTCGACCAAGCCGAACAGTTGTTCGAGCAATTCCACAGTATCACCACCAGCCACGATGATGAAATAAAGCTGGAAGAACTGGGGAAGCTGGCAGTACTTGCCGGAGTGCGCGAATATCCAAGCCGGGTTAAATGTGCCACATTGCCCTGGCATACGATGAACGCTGCTCTACAAAATGAAGCGACCTCTGTGACAACAGAGTAAATGTGGCGCTGCGGTGCTGGTTTCTAATACTCTAAGGAGCGAGGATTTAATAACTTCCGGATCTTGAGGCAGGATTTTTGTTCGTATTCAAGGCGTAGAAACGGGTGTATAGCTGGCTATGCAACTGTTTTTACAACGCAGAAGACGGACAAAAAGACAAGTCAGAATGTTCAAGTTATTTCATGCACATTCCGAACTCGATATTCGAATACAATCAAGCTGGTTGACCATTTGATTCAGACAGACCGTGAGCGTGACAACTGAACCTGATCTTGTTGAAATCGCTCATGCAACCTCTAATGACGATACAATGCTGGTTGAAACCTGAGTCGATGCAAAAAAAGGTTAGGAAAGTTTCTGATTACCAAGCAATTAACTGGATTGAATCATACATTGAAGTTTGGGCTATAGTCGTCACGCTTTGGATCTTAGGTGGTTTGACGAAACAAAGTTACCAACCTTGCTTGTCTTTTTGCTCCTGACCAACGCAATCTCAATCGTTGCGTAGAATGACTATGCGCCTTTTGAGATGGTTCGGTCAGAAATAAAAATTCTGCGCAATCTTGGTAACTTTATTCCGTCAAACCACCTAAGTTCAGGAAACTATACCCTCAGAAAAATGATAATTGCCAGTCACACCATACAACCCTATAATGAAGTGATATAGTTCACTCCAACTTTCTATGATTAACAATGCCGAAAACTTATATAATCTCCACCCAATTTCGGTAGCCGATTATCAACGCATGGCTGAAGCAGGCATTCTGGATATTGATACCCGTGTGGAATTAATTGAAGGAGAAATTATTGATATGGTGCCTATTGGAAGCCCTCATGCTGCTATAGTCAATCGTTTAACGCGGGAATTAGTTCGCCAGGCAGAAAATTCGGCTCTGGTTTCTGTACAAAACCCAATTATTTTAGGTGATTATTCTGAACCTGAACCTGATCTTGTATTGTTAAAACCAAAAGCAAATGATTATCAGGACGCACTTCCTCAAGCTGAAGATATCTTGCTATTGATCGAAGTTGCAGATTCTACGCTCAATTATGATCGGAAAATTAAAGCTCCACTTTATGCCCGGTTCGGTATCTTCGAGTTCTGGCTGATTAACTTGCCTCAACAATCTGTCACCCTGTTTCAAAAACCGTTGCAGGATCAGTTTTCAATAGCAACAACATTAATGGCACCAAAAATTCTGACACCGTTATTATTGCCTCATATTAACCTGGATTTGGGGCAACTCTTCAAATAGCAATTATACTTTTTGCGCTCAAGAATACCTCACTACTGAACCTATAAATCCTGAATCCTGTATATCCAATAGATTGATAAGCGAAAAATGGTAAAACTGTTGACCGGAAAAGTGGCGCTGGAATTGCTCGAAAGCTTTTTGATTGTTTGCTCCTTGTAGTATTTCCAGGTAGATCAGCCCGTTTAATCCAAAGGCCACTGGATTAGATAATCTTTGATCTAAAAAGCTTACATGTTCGGTTTCCTTCCCATTGATGTAGTCAATCCAGACTGACGTATCAACCAGATGCATTAGGAATTGCCTGAAGCTGCTATTATTTTTTTCTTGCGCAAATATTATTTCTCTGCCGTCAAAACATTTTGTTATTGATTGTTTGGCTGTATTAGAGGTTTCAAAAACCTTTGCCTGTTCTCTAGGAGGCTGCCCGAGAATAGAAGCCTACTGTGGAAAAGCGGATTTTGGCCCATTTTTCCGATTAAATTCGTTCAATACAGCAAGTATTCGCCTCATTTAATCGAAAAAATTGACTCAAAACCGCTTTTCCTCGCTACGGCTTCTATTCTCGGACAGCCTCCTAGAAGTCTTGCAATGTGATATTGCCGGGTATAGAAAGCCGATAAATGGTCATCTGCGTTGTTGCACTCGTTTGAATTAGCCGGCTAGTCCTGCTCTCGTGTGCCTAGCAGCTAACCACTTCTCAACTCCCTATACACGGCAATATCACATTGAAAGACTACTAGAGTGGATGAATGAAGTGAGCTTGCAGGCGTTATTATCCAGTTTCAGAAAAATAATTGTTGACAAATTAAGCATAATGTTCTTTAATTTCTGTAAATACAGAAATTAAAGAACATTATGAAACTATCACCGTTAATTGAACGCTTTATCTTGCACTGGGGAGAAATGGGTACACGCTGGGGTGTCAACCGATCTGTTGCTCAGGTGCATGCATTATTATATTTATCTTCCAAACCATTGCATGCTGAGGAGATTGTCGAAACCTTGTCATTAGCCAGATCCAATGTCTCTAATAGTTTGAAGGAGTTACAAGGTTGGGACTTGGTGAGTATAGTGCATGTGATTGGTGATCGACGTGATCATTTTGAGGCAGTAACAGACGTACAAGAGATCTTTAATCGTGTTGTTGAGCAGCGCAGGCGACGGGAGATTGATCCGACATTAACCTTGTTACGCGATTTGTCGATGAAGGCAGAGGATGATGCGGAGATTGATCCGCAGACGCGCCAGCGTATCGTCAATATGCTGGAGTTTTTGGAAGTGATGACAAACTGGTACGACACGGTTAGCAAATTACCGAACGCAACATTGATGAAATTGGTTAAGCTCGGCGATAAGGTTGTCAAATTGGTTTCTTTTAAGATTTAGGGGTGGATTTCCAGCGTGGCTGAATACTTAGGTGGTTTGACGGAATAAAGTTACCAAGATTGCGCAGGATTTTTGTTTCTGACCGAACTATCTCAAGAGGCGCATAGTTATTCTACGTAACGATTGAGATTGCGTTGGTCAGGAGCAAAAAGACAAGCAAGGTTGGTCACTTTTTTTCGTCAAACCACCTTACCTCTGAGTTTGTTGAACTATGCACTCGCCGGAACCAATGTGGTTTTTTTTGATTTATTATTTCTCTTATTACAGAAACAACGGAAAATACAGATGGATATATTATTAACAGGCGCAGGTGGTTTTATCGGCCAACATGTCTTGCGCGAATTATTGGCACAAGGACATCAGCTAACTGTTTGTAGTTCCAGGCAGCAAGCGTTGTTAGAGCGTTATCCCTCACTTGACTATTGTCCTGTCGATTATGCACAGGCGCAATCAGTAACAGACTGGTTGCCGCATGTGCAAGGGATGGACGCGGTAATTAACGCAGTTGGAATTATTGATGAGAACCATGCGGGGCAGTTCACCGAGTTGCATACAACGGTTCCGGTTGCGCTGTTTAAGGCTTGTGAGCAAGCGCAGTGCAAGCGAGTGATTCAGGTTTCTGCATTAGGTGCAGACCCAAATGCAACTACCCAATACTTTATTAGTAAGGGAAAAGCGGATGCAGCTCTGCAAATGCTCGACTTGCAGTGGTTTGTCATCCGCCCGTCACTGGTTTATGGCGCAGCTGGCAAATCATTTTCTATGCTAAAAGCATTGGCTGCATTGCCTGTGATTCCTTTGTTGGGAGATGGTAATCAACAATTACAGCCGGTGCATATCAACGATCTGGTCAAGGCTGTAGCGTTATGTCTGGACAAAAAAACCGACCCCTGCCAGGTAATCAATGCTGTCGGAGCAGAGCCATTGAGCTACGCCAAAATGCTGGCTATATTGCGTCGCTGTCAGGAAATGTCTCAAGCACACTATTTGTCCATCTCACCAATTATATGGCGTTGTTTTACTCCGCTCAGCGGCTGGTTAAAAGAACCGGCATTAAATGCTGATGCGCTGAGCATGCTGGAAAATGGTAATACGGCTGATCCAAAACCGTTTACCCGTCATCTTGGTCAACAGCCACAAGCGTTCACTGCTTTATTACAAGACTTTGTTCCAGACCAAGCACAACGCTGGCACGCGCGGTTGTATTTTTTGCGTCCTGTTTTACGTTTGTCGCTTGCTTTGATGTGGCTTTGGGCGGGTTGGGTCTCTCTATTTGTTTATCCACATGATCAAAGTTATCAGCTGTTGGCGCAAGTTGGTATCAATGCTTCTTTTGCGCCCTTGGTTTTGTACGCAGCATCGACACTGGATTTTGTACTTGGCATTGCCATGTTGATGAATTGGTATTTACCGTTGGTTGTTGGCTTCCAGTTGCTGGCGATGTTGATTTATAGCGTGGTGATTACTTTTGCTTTGCCGGAGTTTTGGGCACATCCGTTTGGTCCGATGATCAAAAATATACCCATTGCTGTGGCAATAATCGTTTTATTAATACTGGAAGAGGATTCTATATGACTTATTTAACCCTGAAAACACTGCATATTTTTAGTCTTGTTTTGTTGTTTGGTACCGGACTGGGAAGTGCATTCTACAAATTCATGGCGGATCACGATGGTGACGTCCATGCCATTTTTACAACTAATCGCCATGTAGTCATCGCTGATTGGTTGTTTACCACACCAACGATTTTTATCCAGCCAATCACTGGATACTGGATGTTATCGCAAGCACATATTCCAATCACAACACCCTGGATATTGCTGTCGATAATTCTTTTTGTACTGGCTGGATTGTGTTGGTTGCCAGTTGTCGTACTACAAATCAGAATGCGTGACTTATCACAGCAAGCGGTATTGCAAAATAGCGAGTTGCCGGATGTATATTTTCGCTATTGTCGCATCTGGTTCTGGTTGGGTGTGCCGGCATTTATAGCGATGATCCTGATTGTTTATTTAATGGTTGAAAAACCAATGTTATGGAGTTAAATCATGAACACACTACCCTTAATGCAACAAGTATTAGACGATGACTGGCATCAGCTACCGGAAGTTATTCAACGTCATTACCAGCTAGATAATAATAGTCAAACAGAAAGTGTCGTTACAGGCACCATGCAGATTCACTATCCGTGGGTGATTAAACCAATATTAGTCATCGCCCGCTTATTAGGCGCATTGATTGATTTAAAAGGTTCAAATATGCAGGTCAGTGTACGCAAATGGGTGACTCAATACTCAGAGACGTTGCACTGGAAACGTACCATCAAAGCACCGGATGGTCGAACCATCATATTTGCATCACGCATGGAACATCAGCAAAACAATCAATTGATCGAATATGTTGGATTTGGCTTTGGAATTCGTTTGCAGATCAGTGTTGAAGATGGTCGTCTTGTATATCGAAGTATTGGGCATCTGTGCAAGACACCCTGGTTTACTATTCCGATACCCGATGTTTTGTTTCTGGGGCATGCGGTGATTATCGAAACCGCATTGTCTGATACAGAATTTGAATTGGATTTCACCATACGCCATCCACTCTGGGGTGAAACCTATTCCTATGGCGGCGTATTCAGCTATCCACATACTGATGATGGTGATAGCTCTAGGAGGCTGTCCGAGAATAGAAGCCGTAGCGAGGGAAAGTGGTTTTGAGTCCATTGTTTCGATTCAATGAGGCGAATACTTGTTGTATTGAACGAATTGAATCGGAACAATGGACCAAAATCCGCTTTTCCGCAGTAGGTTTCTATTCTCGGACAGCCTCCTAGGCAGGTGGGTGATGAATAATTCAGCGATAGTCAACAAATATGACTTGAGTTCGAAACACCTAATATTGTTTGATGGAGTCTGTCACCTGTGTTCCGGTTGGGTGCAGTTCGTTTATCAACGAGATACCGATGAATTGTTTACCTTTGTTTCTGTACAATCATCTGCCGGACAGGATCTGCTTCGCTGGTGTGGCTTATCGATTGATCGTTTTGACACCATGGTTTACATCAAACAAGAGCAACCTTATTATCAATCGACAGCGTTTTTGGAAATCATTAAAAGACTTCGGCAACCCTGGCCATTGTTGCGTTTTTTTCGTTTTATACCAACTGCAATCAGGAACTGGGTGTATGACCGAATAGCGCTGAACAGGTACGCATTATTTGGCAAAAGCGATGTTTGTATGATCCCGAATGATGACCGCCTAGCGGCAAGATTTCTGTGAGGTGCCCATGAATAACAGCAAACGCTTTCTACAACTAATTGCCATTCTACACATTATTGGTGGCCTATTGCTCCCCTGGCTTGTGCAGACACCGCTAGCTGATGACTATGTACTCAGCATCATGCAAAATTTTCAAGTGAATGAGTCAGACTCAGATCAATTAGTCAGGTTTCTGGTGGGGATATTAGGACCAACCATTGCAAGTTGGGGAGTATTACTCTTGTATGTGGTTAACTCATTTTTTCACCAACCAACAATGACTACCTGGTGGACTATTATTATTGCAGGGCTTATCTGGGCTCCTTACGATAGCTGGTTGTCAATTCAGCATGGTATTTACCTGAACGCAATATTCAATGGAATTGTATTTTTCTGTATCGTTGTTGTGATGTTGATGGTTCGCAAACGATTGATGCAAAAACAGGGTAATGAGCAATAAAAAAGCTGATAAAAAAACAGAGTCGTGAGGACTCGAAGCATACTTTGGTAATGAGTGTCAGTACATAGAAAAATTCGTGATGTTTTGACAAAAAAAGGGATTTATTTTTATTAAATAAATCCCTTTTTTTCCACACAATCTAACCTTGTTCGTTAGCCATGTGATGGTTCATTGATATATTATGGGCAACAGGCAGGGCTAGCTTCCAGACACCAATTCTCCACCGCGGATTTTGCATTCAAACACTGAGGTTTGTACAATGCGTCTTGGTGTCATATAGGTGAAATTGGAACCCAAGTTTCTAAGTTGACCAGGAACTAAACATTCACTCATTCTCTCGCCGGAAATAGTATTTGCGTTTGCCAAGGTGAATGATGCATCCGGTCTTTCATTGAGCGATCCACATGCCGTCATACTTACAAGAGCGGCGCATAAAAAAACGATTCTCAAGTAAAAAATACTCGCGGTGAGTGAGCCAATCTTAACTGCTTTTATCATGAGTGTACGCCTGCAAAAAATGTATAGACAATCACAAGTTTAGATAATTCTCGTAACACAATTTGAGAACTGATTCACAGAATAGTCAAATACCCACTAAGGAACGGGCATGGAATAACTTCGACAACTGGCGCAGGATTGTTGTTTGTCTTCAAGGCGCCACAACAGGAGCATAGTGAGCTATGTAACTGTTGTGGCAACGCCGAAGACGGGCAACAAGACAAGTCAGTTGTCGAAGTTATTTCGTGCACTTTCCTAAGGAGTGAGGATTTAATAACTTCCCAATTTTGACTTGCCTTTTGATCTCACAAAAGCACTCATTAAATAGTTGCGTAGTCACTCTACAGCAAGGTTTTCCAATGCAAGTATCCGCACCAAGTTTATACACAAACCGCGCGCGTACAGGATGCTAAATTTTCATGTGCTGAGAGTATAAATAATGGCTGGAAGCGGTATTGAGCTCTGACTCCTTGATTCATTGTCCTCCGCGAACCATGCGCAGCCATCCTATTTCATCACGTAAATAGTAGCTATAAGCGTAACCATCATAGAAGTAAATAATCCATGCACTGGCTGGGCCGTCAGCAAAGGGGGAAGATGACCACATATCTTCTCCTGTATCCCCTGGAAACACAGTCAGATTAATTGCCGGATCATAACACTGGTGTTCAACAATCGAACGCAGTTCCTTGATATTAGGCACTCGCCAATCAGTATAACCGGCAAAATCAGAACTGGCTGCTTGTTGAAAAGAATCTTTCCATCTCACTGGTAAAGGTTCTCCTTCCAAACAATGATCACCACTCTTGCCTTCCACGCAGCGTTTCCACATTAAGCCGGTATTAGTGTCAGTAACCGTGCTATTGCTGTGGATGATAAACCGGCTGGTTGGCGTAGTTGCAGGAATGCTGCTTTCACATTTTTGTGCCGGTGGCCACTGGTTATTGTGTGCCTGCGCCAACTGGTTATTGACAAATAGTACAAATAAAAATAATGCTTGAGAGATGCTAGTATTTAATCGAGACATTGGCTTTTTTCTAGTTTAAACCCTGTGAAAATGTAACAACCTGTATTCTGTCTATCATCATCGTGCACTGACGTTTACCAGACGTACCTGCCATCGATGGTTTCGATCATCATGAGTGATAAAACCATTGGCGAAAGAAACATGCCATGCTTTATTAGCAAAGACTGGATCAGGCGTTGATGTCCATATATCAGAGCTAGCGTGTGGAAAATATTTTTGATCGATTGCAGGATCAACACTGTTAAAATTTATCAGACTTTCCAATTCATTCACGCTTGGCACCCTCCATCCTGTCATACCACACAAGCGTTGTTGATTCGTCTCTTGTACCAGTTCATCCCAGTCATGATAATGTTTTCCATAGCTCTGCGCTTGGGCTGTCATTCCGCCCCAGCGATAGGTGTTATCCTTGTTATGTATTCCTTCATTATCGGTTTTAGCTTCCCATACCAGCCCTGTGTAGTTGTCACGTACACATGACCAGCTTGCTGCGCCGGCTTGTAGTGGATTACCGTCAGCATTCAGCTTGGTAAAGTCAAATCCGGCATGGCCAGCACCGATTTTTCTGAGAGTTCCGGCCAGTACTTGTGCATCACGACCCAAGGCGCAATCCTGTTGGCTAATAACCGTACCAGTACAACTGCCATTGTTCCCATTCGGGTAATCACCACCGAAAAGAATACCGGTATCAGCCAGTTTTGCGAAGGAAGAATTGACATGATGGCCACCTTTCAATCCTAAATCCCGCACGATATTTTGGTTGGAATCAACAACTATTTCATAACTACACGGTGAAAAATCGAAATCACTGTCGATAGAGTCATCGCCATTATCAGGGGTAGTCACACTTAATCCCATCTCCTGAAACTCATTACTCACACAAATATAATAATCGCCTGCTGAAACGTTGTTGAATACATATCGACCATCCGCTCTTTCACCCAGAGAAACAACATGCACAGGGTCGAGGCTATTCACAACATACAGCGCCACTGTTGGTGGACTAAAATCAAGGGTAGTTTGAACAAATCCGGGTTCACCAGGATTTTGCAAGCCATCAGCGTTGTTGTCTACCCAGACTAAACCACTGATCTGGTTACCAACACCCGAAGTTGGCTGAACAATCGGCGTGTCTTGTGATGCAGCAGAAACGTTGGTAATCATGACAAGCAAACAGAATAAAATGATATCGCGTGTGAATTGATGATCCATAGTCAATAATTGCTCAAAGGCACGTTTGTTGCTTAAAGTAAAGAATTTCAGACTACCATTAGCGATTGCATAAAGTCAAATAATAGCAACAGAAGACAGTCACTCAGATGTGTCGCATCAATAGAGATGGGAACAGGGAAGGCATACTGTCGGTTCAGTAAACTTATCCGAAAATCCGCCATTGATGAAGCGAATATAGCTAGGAAACTGCCCGAGAAGAGAAAGTCTACTGCGGAAAAGCAGATTTTGGCCCATTTTTCCGATTAAATTCATTAAAAACAAGTATTCGCCTCATTGAATCGAAATAATGGACTCAAAACCGCTTTCCCTCGCTACGGCTTCTATTCACGGACAGCCTCCTAGCCCTTCACAACAACTGTCGCACTCTAAGGAGTGAGGTATTCTTGAACGCGAAAGGCATCAACAACACTCCTGGAGTTATCCTGATTGAATCGGGGTCGGATCAATCCAATCTTTACCAGCATTTAGAAGGTACAATAGCGGAAATCACCAACAATTAGCACAGAACCAAGGACTAGACAAAATGGCCAGGATTTTACTCGTAGAAGATAATGAAATGAACCGAGATATGTTATCGCGGCGTTTACAGCGAAAAGGTTATGACGTTGTTCTCGCTGTTGATGGAGAACAAGGAATCAACATGGCAACATCTGCCAGCCCAGATTTGATTTTAATGGATTTAAGCCTGCCTGTTATTGATGGCTGGGAAGCGACACGGCGGTTAAAAAGCCAACCAGGAACTGTTGATATTCCCATCATTGCTCTGACCGCACATGCAATGGATGGAGACCGTCAAAGCGCTCTTGAGGCCGGTTGCGACGACTATGACTCTAAGCCGATTGACTTTCCTCGTTTGGTATCAAAAATTGAGGCTTTTTTAGCCATCTCAAAAAAATGAAAGTGCGGGCAGCCCGGATCATACCCACACCCCGAGCCTCAATGCTAGTGCTCAGGTAACGCGCAATCAATAACCCACCAGTATTGCGCAGGATTGTTGTTTGTCTTCAAGGCGCAACGTAGGGAGCATAGTGGGCTATGTAACCAAAGTTGCAACGCAGAAGACAGGCAACAAGACAAGTAATACTGGTGGGTTATTGATTGCGCGTTGCCTCAGCTTATCCTCTCTATTGTTCAATTGCTGTCTGGAAATTGCTCATTTACACCTGTAAACCCGATGCTTTCGCCTTGCTCCTGAATAAAATAGAGTGCAATCTAAGGATTGCGCTGAATGGTGACCATTGCTGCTAAATTATGCAAGATTGGTCACTTTCTTCCATCAAACCACCAAATTCCTCTATTTTGGTTGTAATCCTTTCGTCCCCCAGAGCAAGGCTCTATTATTAGCAACATCTCTAATTTTTTTAAAATAACGCTCAACATGCAGTATTGAATAAATGCTCGATTAGCGCAATATCCTCACAACCAGTTACCAATCAATAGAAACGGAGACCAGAAATAAGGATGCTGGTAATCATGGTTTTTCAGAAGTTGCTGCTGAGCTAATTGTACCGCCCGCGCTTTGGAAATGTCGGGATCTTGCAGCTGCCGATAAAAACTTTCCATGAACGCGAGCGTGGCGTCATCATCAACTGACCATAGGGATCCGAGCACGCTCCTGACTTTGGCACGAATGGCAATTCCGCTGAATCCAAGCGGCGAACGATCATCACCTTCAGCGGTCTGACAGGCGCTTAAAGTCAGCAATTCAATCGGATCGTTTTTTAGGTTTTCCGAGCTAAGCAGCACCTCCAATTCATCAATGGTGATGATTTGATCGTGGGCCATGATGAAACTGTCATCAGAAGAACTCCCAAACACCCCATGCGAAGCCAGATGAACCACATTATAAGGTAATGCTTGACCAATCTCTTGCCGTACACGTGGCAGTTTGAATGTTT
>JAZGEP010000218.1:0-27377 GCA_036478815.1 Methylococcales bacterium | reverse complement strand
ACTGTTTCAGGAATATTGCGAATAATGAGCATGATCCCGCACCAGAACCAAGGTAGATAAACTTCATTTTTACGTTTATCGATAGCGCTGGCAATACCTTTTGCAATGGCTTCAGGTTGCGCCCATAACAAACCTTTTTTGAGATCTGCAGTCATTGGGGTATCAACAAAGCCTGGTTTGATAGTGACCACTGCGACCCCTTTTTTTGTCAGGCGATTGCGTAATCCTTGCATGAAAATAGTCACCATGCCTTTGGCTGAGCCATAGACGTAATTACTTTGCCGCCCGCGATCACCGGCTACAGAACTGATTGCAGCAATTACTCCCGACTGTTGAGTTTCAAAGTGGTTGCCAGCGATGGTCAATAGCGAAATGGCACTTATTGCATTGGTAGTGATTTCGTCCAGGGTTAAATTAACTGATTGTTCGCATGCATTCTGATCCGGCAGAGACCCATGGGCAATCAATACAGTATCAAGCTTACCCAAGTCGGACACGGCCTGATCAAAGAGTCGTTGGTGATTGTCTAGTTGATTCAAGTCAGCACAGAAGCCTGCGATATGTTGATCACCAGAGCTACGTGTTCGTAAGTCACCGACTAAGCTATCAAGTTTTTCCTGATTACGAGCAACCAGAAATAAACTACATCCCTGGGACGCCCACAAGCGTGCACAAGCGCTGGCAATTGCTGAAGTTGCGCCAAAAATCAATATATTTGTCATAAATATTCCTTTGTTAACTGGTACTCCGTCAAGGTTATATTGACGATTATAAAAAGTCGGTAAGGAGTGTGCATGGAATAATTTCGACAACTGACGCAGGATTGTTGTTTGTCTTCAAGGCACAGCCATAGGCGCATAGTGAGCTATGTAACTGTTGCTGCAACGCCGAAGACGGACAAAAAGACAGGTTAGTTGCCGAAATTATTGCTTGCAACGATCCTTTAGGTGCTGTTATGTACTGACTCGCCTCCAGAAGCTGGATGAGAACTTTGGGTCAATATATTGAGTAAACTCTTTCCATAACGGAAAGGCCGATTGAAACAAATCAGCAGGCATACGCGCATCTTTGGCTGGATAAATAGCGCCTCCCAGATCACGAACAACAGCATCCATTTCCCGAAATAGTTTCAATGTTTGTTCACCTTTATTGGGGAAATCCAGTGCCAAGGTTACCCCTGGCCGAGGAAACGAGAGCATCCCTGGGGCAGATTGTTTTCCAAATACTTTCAGTACGGCAAGAAATGAACCGCTTCCGCTTTTGGCAATTAGCCCAAGCAAGCTGTGAATACCGGTTTGGCTAGTTTCAGGTGGGATGACACATTGATACTGAAAAAAGCCTTTATTTCCGTACATACGGTTCCATTCAAGCATAGAATCAAGCGGATAGAAGTATGGTACGTAATGAGTCAATTGCACATTTTTCTTTCGTGGGACGTGATAATAAGCCAGATTAAAAGCCCGCAAACTGACATTGTTGACAAGGGAAAAAGGCGGGTCGATGGGAAAACGCTTTGATTTGTTTTTCCATGCTGGCAGGTCAGCCTGAGGTGGTGCATGTTGACCGAGCATTAGAATACCACGTCCCTGGCGTTTATTTTTTGCTACACAGTCAATCCAGGCGACTGTATATGGCCAGGATGATTCAGATTCAGCGTTTAACTGCCAGAATTCCTCCAGGTTTTTAAAGCGCACTGTTTTGGTAATCATGAAAGGATTGGCAATCGGTATCAGTTGTATCTCTGCCGAGGTAATTAAGCCTGTTAATCCAAGTCCACCAATCGTTGCTCTGAACCAGTCCTTGTTGCGTTCGGGAGAGCATAGCAGCCGCTCACCATCAGAGCGCAATAATTCAAACTGGCATAAATGATGACCGAAGCTGCCATTGACATGATGATTCTTGCCATGCACATCATTGGCGATTGCTCCACCTATTGTCACATAACGTGTTCCTGGAGTGACTGGTAAGAACCAGCCTTGTGGAACAATGAGGTCGAGTATATCTTTGAGTAATACTCCGCTTTCACAGGCTAAGCGACCAGTTGAACGGTCAAATGAGATGAATTTGTTGAGTCGCCTGGTTTGTATGAGGATGCCATCTTCGTTGAGACAGACATCACCATAGCTGCGACCGTTACCAAAGGCCAACATCGGTGGTTTAACATGGGGAAGCTGTGCATGTCGATGTTCAAAATCGAGCAGGCTGGCATGATGAACAGTTGGGTATCGATTCCAGGATTGTGTCATTTATGTAAGTCTTGACGACTAGTTTTGTCACGCAATGTATGTTGGCTGAAAGTCAGTATGGCTACTCCCAGCGCAACTGCAAACCACAGTGTGGCGAGACGAATAATCACTGTTGCAGCAATGGCTTGAGTTTCAGCTATGCCAGCCCATATCAGCAAGCCAGCCATCACTACTTCTGTGCCACCAAGCCCGCCTGGCAGAAAGCTTAGTGCTCCGGCTAACATGGATAATGCGTATACTGAAAAGGCAAACTCGATTGTTGAATTATAGCCCATCCACTGCAGTACTAGATAAAAAGCATAAGCTTCTGCTGCCCAAGCTAATAGACTGAGTATGGAAGCAAAGAATAAGACTACTGGTGTATGGCAGCGCCGCGCTTGACTCAGTAATGTTAAAAAATGACTGATAAATTTTGCCAATCGATTTTTCTTGGTTGCAAATTTTGCTCGCAACAGAGTCAGAAAGTTTGAGAAAACCAATAGTGATAAACAGATACCAACTGCAACGGCACCAATAATAAAAAATTGTCCATACTTGTGTAGGTTGGCACCTAATGAAGCCAGGAGAGTGATAGCAAATAGATCAGAAAGACGTTCGCTAAGAAAAGCAGCCGTACTGGCTGTGTACGGGACACCACGTTTTTGAAGGAATACACCGCGCAATAGCTCACCAGCTTTGCCAGGTGTTGTTGTCAGAGCGAAGCCTGCAAAATAGATAATCGAACTGGGTTTTAATGCGATACGATGTTTTAAAGCCGCTAAATAGATCTGCCAGCGTCCAAAACGCAAAGTGTAATTAACCAAAGACAGGCCTAAAATGATTAAAAAACCATGGATTCCAACCATTTCGAACGCTGAAACAACATCTTCCCAACCCGCCCATATTGAAAAGGAAAGGTAAGCAATGGCTGCAATAATGATTGAAGTGATGACTCCGCGAAATTGCCAGCTGTCCAAATAATCGTTGTCTGTCTTCATGCCAGAATCGCCAATGTGGCTGTAAGCCAAGCGATTACTGTGACAATCAAGTGAGGGTCTGTATAGAGGTCATGTGCGGCATCATGGCCTTTTTCTTTCATATGAAGCATTAAAATGTAGCGATAAATACCATAAATGACAAAGGGTACAGTATAGATTAAGTACGAGCTTCCATGTTTCTCAATGGTTTCCGAGCTAACTGTGTACAAGCTGTATGAGAGTATTGTACAAGCTGCGCTAATAGCAATAAACTGCTCAATGGCATCTGAGGTGTATTGATCGAGTACGCGTCGAGTTTGAGTAAGATTATCTTGATCCAGGTTTTCCAGCGTTAGCAATTCTGCGCGACGTTTGGTAAAACCGAGAAACAGAGTCAGCATTAGGCTACAAAGTAGTAACCAGGAAGAAGGTGTAATGTCTAATCCTGCGGTTCCGGTAAGCAGTCTCAACATAAAGCCAGTTGAAATCACAAAAACATCGAGTATAGGAATATGTTTTAGACGCCATGAATAGGCAATGTTAAGGCATGCATAAGTACTTACAAAAAATACGACCAGCGGGTTGACTAATGAAGCGATGGAGATTGAGCAGACAACAAGTACCACAGCCAAAATTAATGCAGTCTTGGTTGTAATTGCACCGCTGGCGATGGGACGAAATTTTTTAACTGGATGTTGGCGGTCTGCTTCAACATCGAGTAAATCATTCAGTGTATAGACAGCGCTGGAGATTGCACAAAAAGATAAAAATGCCAATCCTGCAGAGAATAAGGTATCAGGATCCCACTGGCGGGCAAAGACAATACCTATCAGAACAAAAGCGTTTTTGATGTACTGGCGAACACGCATTAACCGTATGATTTCTTTTATCGTCAATAACACTTGCTGACCTCTGGATTAAAAATATTGTTACAGGATTGTAAATGTAAAAGATTGTAATATTAACTGATTATTAGATGGACGTTTGTTACGTGGCGCGAATCATGCTCGCCCACATCGCTCGCCAGACTGATGCCCCGTTTCTATCTATTTGAATATTCAGGATATTTTTGTCGGTCAGAAATTCGCACTGTTATTTCACTCCTTTGTAAAATCCTTGTGAATCCAAATAGCAACGCAATCATCTCACCCACTGGTTAGTAATATGGGCTAGCCACATCAATTATAGTAAAGATTGAGATGATTGTTAATGTCATAAATTTAGTCATGTAATGCAGGTGTGATAATAATAGTGACTGACTCTAATGCTGACGAAAATGAAACAATAGATGCAACTGGCTCAGCATTTTATTCATATTCAAGACGTGCAAGCAGGGGCAAAGTAGCTAGGAGGCTGTCAGAGAATAGAAAGCCTACTGCGGAAAAGCGGATGTTGGCCTATTTTTTCGATTAAATTCGTTCAATACAGCAAGTATTCGTCTCATTTTAATCGAAAAAATGGACTTAAATTCGCTTTCCCTCGCTACGGCTTCTATTCTCTGACAGCCTTCTAGTGGTCTTTCAATGTGATATTGCTGTGTATAGAAAGCCGATCAATGGTCATCTGCGTTGTTGCACTCGTTTAGATTAGCCTGCTAGTCCTGCTCTCGTGCGCCTAGCAGCTAACCACTTCTCTACTCTCTATACCCGTCAAGATCACATTGAAAGACTACTAGTAGTGACGAATATTATTTGAAAAATCATGTCGTGATGACCAGTATGCATTTATTGAAGGATAACTGGGGTTTCTGCTTTCCATCCATCTTGTTTACGGTCAACAATGACAGTTGTGTATATACCTCCGCGGACATTAAAGCGTGCTGTTAGTCTCATGAAACGCGGTTTACACAGGCTAGCCAAGTCATCGAGGATTAGATTGGTGATGTCTTCATGAAATGCGCCTTGATTGCGAAATGATGCGATATAGAGTTTTAGTGATTTTAGTTCGACACAATGTTTATCTGGAACATATTCAAGTATTAGGGTAGCAAAGTCAGGCTGGCTGGTTTTTGGGCAAAGGCAGGTGAATTCTGGGATGTCAATGCTAATCGTATAATCATTTTGTTGATGAGGATTGACAAATGTTTCCAGAATGGTGGGCTTGTCTGTATTCATTTTGCTGTTTTTAGTGGTCTGTAAAGTCGGGGAATAATTGTTGTTTGATGTTGATCAAAAACATCTGTATAAGGAGGTGTCCAAAAATTGCGTTGATGTTGTTCTGCGCATATTAATGCTGCAGTGACCGTTATTTAATGAGGTAACGGGTAACAAATAACTAACGTGCATGAAATAACCTGAACATTCTGACTTGTCTTTTTGCTCCTGACAAAACGATCTCAATCGTTGCGTAGAATAACTATGCGCCTCTTGAGATCGTTTCGTCAGAAACAAAAATCCTGCGCCATAATTGTTCAAGTGATTCCATGCACGTTCCTTAACCCATCTTGCTTGTACTTTTGTCTGTCTTCTGTGTTACAGCTTCGAGCTCATAGCTTGCTTGCTATGGGGCTTTAAACTGTGTCTTAAAGACAACAATTATTTAGACAACGAATGGGTCTGTGCGATATGGGTACGTTATTCATTGCAAGTTACCTGAATTCATACTGTTGCAGTCTACAGGTGTCTATTACTACATTCAATGTTGGTTGGGGTTCTCGTTGAATAATAAAGCTCGCAGGTTCTCATAGGCGATTCGTTTTCTACGATTGAATACCCTATAATACATTCGAATAATACGCCCACTTTTCTTACTTCTATTATTGACATCAGCTGAATGAGTAATCGTTAAGCCATGCGCCTGGAAAAAATCCGTTTGTCCGGGTTCAAATCCTTTGTCGACCCAACCACAATTGCTTTGCCCGGTAACTTAATTGGTATTGTCGGGCCGAATGGTTGTGGCAAGTCTAACATTATTGATGCCATCCGCTGGGTAATGGGTGAAAGTTCAGCCAAGCATTTACGTGGCGGCTTGATGACGGATGTCATTTTTAATGGTTCTGGTGGTCGCAAACCAGTGGCAATGGCGTTTGTGGAGCTGGTATTTGATAATAGTGATGCCGCAGTCGGTGGTGAATATGCCAAATACACAACACTGGCAATCAAACGCCAGCTAAGCCGTGATGGCCAATCGCTGTATTTTCTCAATGGTACGCGTTGTCGACGTAAAGATATTGTTGATATTTTTCTGGGAACAGGATTAGGACCAAGAAGCTATGCGGTGATTGAACAGGGCACCATTTCCAGGCTGATTGAAGCAAAGCCAGAGGAAATGCGCGTGTTTATCGAAGAAGCTGCTGGGATCTCGAAATATAAGGAGCGTCGTCACGAGACCGAAATTCGTATGCGTCATACGCGTGAAAATCTGGAACGCTTGATAGATTTGCGTGATGAGGTTGAAAAACAGGTTGGGCATTTACGTCGCCAAGCCGAGAAAGCATCTCAGTTCAAGGCATTGCGTGAGGAAGAACGCTTGTTACGCCAGCAGTTATTGGCAATGCGTTGGAAAGATTATGATGTAGAGTATCAGGGTTTCGAGCAAGCAATTGATACATCTGTCGAAACGGTTAATGCTCGGATGCGTGACATGCATGAGCTTGATAAAGCGATTGAAACTGCGCGGAGTGATTATAAGGGTGCTCAGCAAATCTTAAACGACGCACAAGCCGCTTATTATCAGGCCAACTCGCAAGTGACACAAACTCAGCAAACCATTGCACATAGTCAAACAGCTTCAGGAAACATGCAGCGTGAATTAGATCAATTGGAACAGTCAAAACAGCAATCAACACTTGAATCTGAGACAGATGAGTCGCAATTACAACAAATTTATGATGATCGGACTGACTTTCAATCCGGACTGGAGGAAAAATTACAGCTTTGTGAAGAGCTGAAAATATTGTATGAGGAGGCGCTACAAGCACGTAACCAGTGGAATACTGAGTGGGAAACAGTTCGCCATCAGCTTGCTGATAAACAGTCTAGACATACAATCTGTGAACACCAGATTCAACAAGCAGAAGTTAACCTGCAGCACTTATCTGTACGTCGTGATCGCTTGTGTACGGAGCAACAGCAAGCCACTGACAATGATTTAAGCGAACAGATTGAAGTGTTGACTGAAGAACGCACTCAGTTAGAAGAAGAACAGCAGACATTGCAACAAACGTTGCTAAGTTTGACAGAAATCATGCAACAACAACGTCAGCAACTCTCAAATCACCAAGCAGAGTTGCATCAACATCAGCAACAATTTCAAACCACCCAGGGCAAGATTAGTTCGCTGGAGACTTTACAGAAAAATGCAACAGGTGAAGATAATCAAGCCGTACAAAACTGGCTTGACCAACAGAAACTTGATCATGCTCCACGACTGGCAACCCAAATCGAAGTTGACAATGGCTGGGAAACTGCTGTTGAGACTGTATTGGGGAATCGTGTGGAGGCTGTTTGTGTATCGAGCTGCCAGGATTTACAGGAATTGTTGCCAACATCGTTGTCTGAATCCTTGACACTGATTGAGCTTCGCACTGAAGCAAAGATGGCACCACCAGAATCGCTGTCTGGCATGTTGTCATTAAGTAGTAAAGTCAGTACAGACTGGGCAGTCGATGGTTTGTTGAGTCACATCTATTGCGCATCAGATTCCCAACAAGCACAAGCAGCACTTGCTGGCATGTCTGACGATCAGTCATTGATAACAGCTGATGGCGCTTGGTTTGGACAGGGGTGGCTGGTTCAATCTGGTTCTGGCGCTCGTTCTTCAGGCGTGTTGACCCGTGAGAAGCAACTGAAAACATTGCGTAATAATTTACTGGAACTTGGTGCCGTTATTGAATCTGCTGAACAAAATATCGAACAGATTAAACAGCAACAAACTACGACGGAGCTGGAGATTGCCACTCTACGAACTCAAGACAAAGATAATAGTGCATTGTTATTGGATAAAACAACAATGCTGGCAAGCAAGCAGGCACGCCAGGAGCAGATTAATGAACGGTTACAACAACTTGATGCTGAGCTGTCGGATATTGATCAGCAGCTAGACACAATTGTTCGATCAAAGCGCGAACACATTGCCGATATTGAAGTGCTGAATCAACAATTGAAAATTGAACGCAAGCAACATTCTGCGCTTGAAGCATCACGCGATGAAATTGAGCTGTGTGCACAACAGACTACAAGTACCTATCAGAATACCCAGGAAGCTGTACGTCAACTCCAGTCTCAATTGCAAATGTTGAATTCCACAGAACAGCTTGCGCGTTCACAAATGATCCGTAGTCAGCGCATCCAAGATCAGGCATTGTTACGTATTGGTGAGCTGAAACAATCACTGCAAGATGGGGTTGAGCCACTGCAAACCATGAATTTGCAATTGGACGAATACAAACAGCTGCAAGATACCTATGAACATGCTCTAAATACACAACGTAGCGAACAAGAGATTCTGGAGCAGCAAGTTGTTGATTTAGCGACTCAACGCAGTCGTTTGGAATTAAAAGCGACACAATCCAGAGAGCAGCTAGAGCAATCACGGATTAATCAACAAGCGTGTCAGGTACGTCGACAAACTGTCGTTGAACAGCTTGCAGAACTCGATGAAACAGCGCAATCTATTCTCCTATCTTTACCAGATGATGCAACAATCGTTGCTTGGGAAGCAACATCTGAGCAGATAAAAACCCGTATCACAAGGCTGGGTACAGTTAATCTTGCTGCAATTGAAGAGGTGGAGGCCCAATCAGAACGACTGGACTTTTTGAATCAACAGTATGATGATTTGCAAGAATCACTCGATAGTTTGGATCAAGCTATCAGCAAAATTGATAATGAAAGTAAGGCGCGTTTTAGAGAAACATTTGATAATATTAACCAGGGGTTGCAAGATAAGTTTCCACGGCTATTTGGTGGTGGTAAAGCGCAACTTGATTTGAGTGATAATGATTTGCTAACAGCGGGCGTAAAAATAATGGCGCAACCCCCAGGTAAACGAAATGCATCAATTCATTTACTTTCAGGCGGCGAAAAAGCGTTGACTGCTGTTGCTTTGGTATTTTCTATTTTTGAACTTAATCCTGCCCCTTTTTGTCTTCTGGATGAGGTTGATGCTCCGCTGGATGATGCAAATGTGGGCCGTTTTGGTGCAATGTTGCAAGAAATGTCAAAAGCAGTACAGTTTATTACCATCTCACATAATAAGGCGACTATGGAGATATGTCAGCAAATGATTGGTGTTACTATGAAAGAAGCTGGTGTGTCACGTGTGGTGGCAGTTGATATTGATGAAGCAGTTGAAATGGCGGTGAGTTAAATGGATAGAGATATTTTTCGCCTGATTATATTGATTATCGGGTTGCTGGTAATGGCGGGTATTTATTATTTTGATTCAAGCAGACGTCTAAAGACAGAGCGTCAAAAGCCTTGGTATGCAGAGAGTGAGGATTCTTCTGAATACCCTGATTCAGAAGAATATGTTCGGGTTGTGAGCAACGATAGTGATGGATCCGACGATCAGCAATTATCTGAAAACCTGGAAAATGATCAAGAGCAGGAAAAATCGTTTCGGAAAAAAATTGGTCAATATTCCTCAATCTCAGAGCTAGTTCAACAATCACAAACAAATCAGAAAACTGATCCAGAGTCTTTTGTCACTAATCCGATTGATGTTTCAGAGGATAAAGCAGTTTCTGCATTGAATGATACTAATGAGATTGGTGGTGAAGGCATTCGATTTTCTGACCGACATTCAGATGATGATCTTTTTTCACCACTGTCTATGGAGTGGGATGAAAGTATTGATTCAGAGTTGGAGATTAATGCTGCATTGCTTAAACCACTAGGTGATCCTGACTACAATCTAGAAATCACTAAAGATACAGATGGGCCTGCGCGTCCATCAATTTTAATGTTATATCTTGTTAATACTGGCGAAGTTCCATACCAAGGAAAAGACATCGGCCAGGCATTTGAAAAAGCGGGTTTGAAATATGGATCAATGGATCTATACCACTATACAGATTACAAATTGAATCAGGAATTATTTAGTGTTTCTAATATGCGTGAACCTGGCACATTTCCAGAGCAGATGGACTATTTGGAAGTAGAGGGTATTATTTTATTTATGCAACCCATGACGTTATCAAATCCAGCTGAAGTCTACGAAAAGATGATTGTATGCGCAGATACACTGTATACAGAACTGGGTGGTGAGATACTCGATGATAAAGGCCAGCAAATCAACCAGGCTTATTTGGATGAACAGCGTCGATGGCTTGCTAGCTAAGGAACGTGCATGGAATAACTTGAACAATTGACTTGTCTTTTTGCTCATCTTCGGTGTTGCGAAAACAGTTACATAGCTCACTATGCGCCTGTTTTCGCGCCTTGAATATGAACAGCAATCTGACAAAAATGGCCTACGTCAATTGTTCAAGTTATTCCATGCACGTTTGTAAGCAATAGGAATGCAATCAGTTGTGCATTCTGAGGTGTCTTTTTGTCCGTCTTCTGTTGCACAACAGGTACATCGCTCACTTTGCTCTGATTGCAGTGCATTGAAGTCTAACAGTGATTTGGCAAAAAAAGATTTGTGTAATTATGCACAAGTTATTTAATCCCCATTCCTAATTTTTTGTTTCCCAATAATGTCTCTTGTATCGCAAAAACCAGGTGTTACCGATAAACAGCGTGCCAAACAACTCAAGCAAGACATAGAAAAATATAATCTGCAGTATTACCAGTTTGATGATCCTGTTGTCTCAGATTCTGAATATGATGCGTTGTTGCGCGAGTTGCAACAATTGGAGCAGCAATTCCCTGGGTTACAGACAGCAGACTCACCAAGCAGACGCGTTGGCGCTACACCCTTAGAGTCTTTTTCCCAGATAGCGCATAAAGTGCCAATGTTATCGTTGGATAATGCATTTTCAGATGATGAAATCAGTACATTTGTTGAGCGAACAGAACGGCGCTTGGAGTTAACGGATCTTGAATTTGTTGCAGAGCCAAAGCTTGATGGGTTGGCCGTCAGCCTGATTTACGAGAATGGAATTCTCAAACAAGCAGCTACCCGCGGTGATGGTGTTCGTGGCGAAGATATTACCGAAAATGTGCGCACGATTCGATGTATTCCATTGCAAATCAACACTAACCATTTTCCAGCCCTGTTTGAGGTACGCGGTGAAGTGTTTATTTCCAAAAAAGGCTTTTTAGCACTCAATCGAAGTGCTGAGCAACTTGGCGAAAAGCTGTTTGCCAATCCCAGAAATGCAGCTGCTGGCAGTTTGCGTCAACTTGATTCAAGCATTACTGCAAAACGACCGTTGTCGTTTTATGCATACGGCTATGGAGTTTTCCCGGATTTAAGCCTGCCTGAAACCCAATTCGACTTGTTGCAATTACTTGCCAGTTGGAAATTTCCAGTCTGCCAGGAAATCGACCTGGTTCAAGGGCTGCAAGCGTGTCTGGACAACTATCAAGCAATTGAGTCAAAACGTTCACAGTTACCTTACGATATTGATGGTGTTGTCTATAAGGTCAACCGATTTGATTTACAACACCAGCTCGGATTTGTCTCTAGAGCACCGCGTTGGGCGATTGCACGTAAATTTCCAGCTGAACAAGCTCAAACACAGCTGCTGGCAATTGATGTTCAGGTGGGTCGTACCGGAGCATTAACCCCGGTTGCAAGACTCGATCCTGTCACTGTGGGCGGGGTCGTTGTTACGAATGCAACTTTGCATAATTTCCAGGAATTGCAGCATAAAGACACTCGTGTTGGTGACACTGTGGTTATTCGCAGGGCAGGGGATGTGATTCCCGAGGTAGTACGCGTGATCACTGAACAAAGACCATTAACAGCACAACCCTATCAACCACCCGATGTGTGTCCGGTTTGTGCGTCACAACTAGAACAGGAAGACAATCAGATTATCGTTCGTTGTAGTGCCGGTTTGTATTGTCCAGCGCAATGCAAAGCAGCGATTAAGCATTTTGCATCTCGCAAGGCAATGGATATTGATGGCCTGGGTGATAAGATTGTTAACCAATTGCTTGAAGAAAAACTAATTCGCACCATTGCTGATCTCTACCAGCTGAAATTGCAACAACTCATTCAATTACCTCGATTCGGTCATAAATCGGCAACTAGATTGTTGTCATCTATCGATAACAGTAAATATACTACATTTCCGCGTTTCCTCTACGCATTGGGAATCCGTGAAGTTGGAGAGACGACAGGTAAGCGATTAGCCCAACACTTTTCGACATTAGACATGTTAATGCAAAGTGATCTGGAGACACTGGAAACAATTAATGATATAGGGCCTGTCGTTGCTCAGCATATTGTTGTTTTTTTTCAACAAACACATAATAGAGAAGTTGTTCAGCAATTACTGAATGCAGGAATTCACTGGGATGTGGTGACGCTGGATACTGAAACTCAAACTTTGCAAGATCAACGTTTTGTGTTGACAGGAACACTGCAAAATCTAACCCGAGAACAGGCCAAAAATAAACTTGAGAATCTAGGTGCTAAAGTAGTTGGAAGTGTTTCTTACAAAACAAATTATTTGGTTGCAGGCAGCAATCCAGGTTCAAAATATACAAAAGCCAAGCAATTACAAATCCAGATTCTGACAGAACAAGAACTATTTGATATGCTAGGAGCCAATACTCATTAAACACGCTGGATATTTCTTTGGATAATTTCACAACTGAGCTTGCTATCTTGGATAGTCACATTGATGAGCTCGTGAAGCGAACTCAAATAAATGACCAAAAATGGATTCAGTTTCAGATGATGGAAACTGAGTTTCTGTCCAGAACTTCTCTCAGTGAATTGATTAATTACTGTCTGGATGACTCCGCGTCATCTTTTGAACTGGATGCTGTTAGTCTGGTTTTAGTCAATAGTAACGGTGAACTTAAAGATTTTCTTGAAGAAGGTGGTTTTGTAATCAATCAACAACGAGATTTAATCTTTGTTGAAGATGACACTGCGTTACAATCGTTTTTCGGCAAAACAAGACAGATTTATGCTGGTGCTTACCAGCAAGATCTGCATTCCTGGCTGTATCCCAATTCTGAACTTGAACCTGGTAGTTTAGCTATTTTGCCCTTGTATCGACGTGGGCAGTATATCGGCATGCTAGCATTGGGTAGTACTGACAATCAACGATTCGGGTCGCGTTTGAGCGCCGGATTTCTTGATCGGCTGGCTTTGATTGTCGGAGTTTGTTTTGAAAATGCTATCAGTATGGAATTGCTGAAACGCACCAGTTTTGTTGATCCGTTAACCCGAATTAATAATCGACGCTATTTTGACCAGCGCATCAGAGAAGAAATTGATCGTTCACTGCGAAGTGGCGACAGCTTGAGTTGTTTGTTTCTTGATATCGATTTTTTCAAAAAGGTCAATGACAACTATGGTCATCAATGTGGTGATGTAGTTATTCAAAATATTGCACAAATCATGCGTCATCAACTGCGCACAGCGGATATTCTGGCACGTTACGGAGGTGAAGAGTTTGTGGCAGTGGTGACCGGGGCTTCCAGTCAAATGGCAATCGATGTTGCATCCAGAATTCGTACATCAGTTGAGCGTCAGCAGTTTGATGTTGTGGAAAACCTTAAGATTGAAGTCACTGTGTCAATTGGAGTGGCAACATTTCAGCCCAAGGAATTTTCTGGTTCACGTGAGACGATTGCTCGCACACTGATAGGGAAAGCAGATCAAGCATTGTTAGATGCCAAACGAGCGGGGCGCAACCAAGTCAAGTATGCTGGTGTATTAACCGACATTCATTCAGAGATAGTTTCCATGTCGGAGGCAAACAAAAAACAGGCTGGATGAAGCTTGGTTGCTGAATTAATTATGTGTACTCTCAAAAGACCTTCTAAAAACTGTGAACGGTTATTGATAAGAGGCAGACAACTTTGCTTTTTAACTTCGACACCTTTGTAGCTTTAAGCACATGCGTAGCTGCTCTCAGATTGCCCTCTATTGTGTCCAAGAGCAAGGCGAAAGCGCGGAGTTTACAAGTGTAAATGAACACTTTCCAGACAGCGATTGGGCAAAATAGAGGGCAATCTGAGTAGTTACCACAGCTTTACCTTAAAACCACATATAATGACTGACTACCACGTTGTATGCGTAATAACAGGTCACCGCGTGTTTTTCCAGCGATACTCAGAAATTGATCGACCGACCCAATTGGATCGCGATTTACTTCAACAATGATGTCCCCTGGTTCCAGTCCAGCTTGCCAGATTTTACTGCCAGGCTCCATGGTTTTGATCATTACACCATTGACTCGTTGGTAAAGAGGGTGGTTGCGTGGAATTTTGGAAAATTCAGCGCCACTCAGTAGCGGGATGTTTTCTGTACGTGTCTTGCTCGTCTTCGCTGCTTTGATGACAACCTTAAATTGTTTTGGTTGGCCATCACGAATCAGGTCTATTTCTGCATAATCACCCACTCGCTTTAAGCCGATCATATTGCGCAAGTATGCCGAACTAATGACTGATTTGCCATCGATACGGATAACTACATCACCTGGTTTGATGCCGGCTTCTACTGCTGAGCCACCTTCAGTGACTCCTGAAATCACCGTACCGTCAGTCGAATCCAAATTTAGTGCTTCTGCCAATTCTGGCGTGATGTCTTGTACCTCTACACCTAATAAGCCACGTTTAATGCTGCCGTGTTTAATTAACTGCTGCATGACTTGCCTGGCCATATTGGCAGGTATCGCAAATCCGATGCCGATATTACCACCGCTAGGTCCAACAATTGCAGTATTTACCCCAATCAATTCACCATTCAGATTAATCAATGCACCACCGGAATTACCAGGATTGATCGAAGCATCGGTCTGAATAAAGTTTTCATAGCCTTCTATGCCCAGCCCTGTTCTTCCTAATGCGCTAATAATGCCGGAAGTGACTGTTTGTCCCAATCCAAATGGGTTGCCAATGGCTACAACAAAATCTCCAACACGCAGATTAGATGAGTTTGCCAGTGGTATTGCAGTAAGATTATCTGGTTTGACTTTGAGGATTGCTACATCAGTTTCTGGATCAGTACCAATGAGCTCAGCTTTCAGCTTACGCTTGTCTTTCAAGGTCACATAGATTGTATCAGCGTTAGCAATGACATGATTATTGGTGACAATATAGCCTTTTTCTGCATCAATAATGACTCCCGAACCAATACTTTGAGTACGTTTTTTCTGCTGAGGAATAGTGCCAAAAAAGTGACGAAAGAATGGATCGTTATACATTGGGTTCTGGTTGACTTCGACTGAACCAGATGTGGCAATGTTAACCACGCCAGGCAAGACATTCTCCAGCATTGGAGCCAATGATGTGGGTGAGCCGTTTCCAAAGACAGCTGGCCAGGATCCAGACAACGCATAACTAGAAGCAAAGAACAAGCTAAAAGAAAGCAGAATGATCATCAGTTGTTTGTGTGGTTTCATGATTTGGATTGTTGTGATGTTTTTAAAAGAGTATAACGATTCAGTGCGTGTGCTATTTAACGAAAATTCAACCAAAGGAATAGTCCGCAATTGATTGCTTAGGAGTGAGGATTTAATAAGTTACCGAAGTTTGGTACAGCATTTTGATTTCACAGGAGCACTCATAAAATGGGCACATAGCAGGCTACGCAACTATTTTATGAGTGCTTCTGTGGGATCAAAAGGCAAGTCAAAATCGGGAAGTTATTAAATCCTCACTCCTTAGGAACGTGCATGAAATAATTTGAACATTCTGGCTGGTCTTTTTGCTCCTGACCAACGCAATCTCAATCGTTGCGTAGAATCACTATGCGTCTCTTGAGATCGCGTTGGTCAGCAACAAAAATCCTGCGCCATCATTGTTCAAGTTATTCCATGCACGTTTCTTAATTTCAATTCGTTGCTTGATGAAGGTTAAGATAAATTGCCTGAACTCGTTGTGAATAATTAGTTTGATTGAGACTTTTTGTAAGAGTTCAGGCAACTCGCAATAAATAATATGCCCATATTGCGCAGGATTTTTGTCTGTCTTCAAGGCGCAACGTAGGGCGCATAGTGGGCTATGTAACCGAAGTTGCAACACCGAAGACAGATAAAAAAAACAAGCAAGATGGGTGCATTATTTATTGCGAGTTGCCTCAGATATCAATATAGAATATTCAAGCTTAAATTTTCAGCACCGTTCAAAATTGAGATTGTGGCAGAACCACTAGCTCAGTAGAATAGACAGGTCAAGAGTTTCGTAGTTCATCAAATACAATACGCAGCTTGCAGAACGGTCTGCAATCAATCGTGCGTTCTGATCAATGCTGATAGCTATCAAAGTGTTATGCATGTAACCGTCCACTATTGACACATTAACTGGATTTTTGGAGACAAAATGAGTAAAAAATTAGCAGTTTTACCGGGTGATGGCATTGGCCCTGAAATCATCGATGAAGCCATTAAAGTCATTGATTGCCTGCGTGACAACTATGGTTTTGATGTTGAGCTTGAAAATGGTCTGGTTGGCGGTATTGCATACGATACTACTGGGTCGCCACTTCCTGAAGATACATTGACATTGGCTGCTGATGCCGATTCAATTCTACTCGGTGCTGTTGGTGGACCAAAATGGGAACCGCTGGATTATTCAGTAAGACCTGAAAGAGGACTTCTAGGCTTGCGAGCAGAGCTCAACCTTTACGCTAACCTAAGACCAGCCCTACTGTATCCCGAGCTTGAAGATGCATCAACTCTGAAACCAGAAGTGGTTTCTGGTCTGGACATCATGATCTTGCGCGAACTGACAGGAGGCATTTATTTTGGCGAACCACGCGGTGTACGAACTCTGGATAATGGCGAACGCCAAGGCTATAACACTTTGGTTTACTCAGAATCAGAAGTACGCCGAATTGGGCATAATGCCTTTCAGATTGCCGCAAAACGTAACCGTCGGGTTTGTTCAGTTGATAAAGCCAATGTACTCGAATGCACAGAATTGTGGCGTGAAGTGATGATTGAGGTTGGTAAAGAATATGCTGATATTGAACTGACTCATATGTATGTCGATAACGCCGCCATGCAATTGGTCAGGAATCCGAAACAGTTTGACGTGATGGTGACCGGCAATATGTTCGGAGACATCCTATCCGATTGCGCAGCCATGCTCACTGGTTCCATTGGCATGTTGCCATCAGCCTCGCTGGATGCCAATGGAAAAGGTATGTATGAACCTATTCATGGCTCAGCACCAGATATCACCGGGCAAGGTATTGCCAATCCATTGGCAACAATTTTGTCGGTAAGCATGATGTTACGTTACAGTTTTGACGAGCCGGAAATGGCAGATAGTATCGAACAGGCTGTTGATCAAGCCTTAAAAAGCGGACTACGAACTGCAGATATCGCATCGCCTAATACCCAAACAGTCAGCACATCAGCGATGGGTGATGCTGTAGTAGTAGCATTACGTAAGGAACGCGCATAAAATAATTTAGACAACTGGCGCAGGATTGTTGTTAGTCTTCAAGGCGCCGCAACAGGCGCATAGTGAGCTATGTAACTGTTGCGGCAACACCGAAGACGGACAACAAGATAAGTCAGTTGTCTAAGTTATTTTATGCGCGTTTTTATGTGAGTATCACATCGTGTTGTCGATTCTTGAAACTGAACCAATGAGGAGACTAACGGTTCGATAAGCTGGACAAAATATTAACGCGTAACAAAACCGAAACTAAATAATTGACGAAGTAACGTATTTGCCCTAAAATTGATAAGATTGTTCCCCTGTAGCTCAGCCGGTAGAGCAGGTGGCTGTTAACCACCTTGTCGGCGGTTCGAATCCGTCCGGGGGAGCCAATATCAAATGCAAATGAAAACAATTAGTCATGAGGCGATTGACGTGTTTTTTAGCGATCCTTTCAGATAGTGAAAATCAGTCGGATTCCTGTATAGCGCTCTGCATAACTATTTCTGATATTTCTGCGCTGCACAAAACCATGCCTCTATCGAATGTATTTCCCTACTTCCTGCTCGAACAGACTGAGCTGAAGCGTGTCTGCGTAGAGTGTTTTTTTGATCTGCGAACCTAAAGTCTCCCTCGATTATCACAAAGCCCATATTCAGTTCGCCAAAGTGTTCAGCGAGCATGGTCACTTGCTATCCAAATACTGAAAACGCTTTAACTACACACCTTGCCATCATGCAGCTGGTCGAGCAAGGTAAGTTAAGGAACGTGCATGAAATAACTTGAACATTCTGACTTGTCTTTTTGTCCGTCTTCCGCGTTGTAAAAACAGTTGCGTAGCCAGCTAGAGCTATGTTTTACGCCTTGAATACGAACTAAAATCCTGCCTCAAGATCCGAAAGTTATTAAATCCTCGCTCCTAAGGAGTGAGGATTTAATAACTTCCCGGTTTTGACTTGCCTTTTGATCCCACAGAAGCACCCATAAAATAGTTGCGTAGCCAGCTATGCGCCCATTTTATGAGTACTCCTGTGAAATCAATATGCTGCGCCAAACTTCGGGAAGTTATTAAATCCTCGCTCCTAAGCGAAATTCGAGCTGATTTGTATTGAATCGCTAAAGTAAAAGACAGGTCCCTCGCTCCTGAGTCAGCCAATATACTTCAAACAAATCGTTTTCAAGATGACAGAGATTACGACTTAACCTGGAAATTGTTCAATATTAATTAAGGTGATTGGACTATTGTGGACATTGCTTCTATCCTGATCTGTGTTATATCCCCAACTAGCCAGAAATAGTTGAATAGTCGTTAGAGCTTCATGTTGCATAACATTATTCAACGTTGGTAGCCTGTCCTCAATAAAACAGATCGATTGATCAGGATGGGCTTTTAGTAATTGTTGTAAAACGGCTATCTTGCTCATGTTTCGATCCAGCCCATAAATACGCTCATCAGCTAACTCAATATGGTAAGCATACAAAATTTGTTTTACAAAACGTTCTTGCTTGGTGGTGGTGATATACCACAAACCTTGCGTGTTTAATGTTTGTAGTTTTTCGGCAATTCCTGGAAACAATGGATTCATGGCAATCCATTGTTTCGGATTATGTTCAATCCAATGGTCCCTGGTTTTTCCAAACAACTGTTTTAGATGTTCTGTATCTAAGTTATCTTTTTGAATAATTTCTTGAATTTTTTGAGAAAAGTTATTCAGCAATGTGTCGGCGTCCACACCTTGAAATAATAATCGCATGATTAAAATAGCTTCATATCCGGTTTCCAGAACAGGACGGACGCGCCGAAATGAGTCCAGCAATGGTTGTGGTGGCAACTCCTCAGACATATCACCCCAGAGCTGGGAAGCTGTCATCCATCCCGTAATCCCGGTCTCAATAGCGCTATCACAAATAACCCCGTCAAAATCCAACGCATAAATACACTGTTCTGTCATAGTTTCTATTTAGATGCTCCAATTTGTCTACATTAACGGTAATAGTTGATCAAGAATTTTACCGTTTGTGGTCAGAATTTGTTTAGGAAAAATCCCTTGGTTTCCTTTGAAGTCAGTCATTGTTGCTCCTGCTTCTTGCGCAATAATTGCTCCGGCAGCAACATCGTATAAGTTTAACTCTTGTTCCCAAAATGCATCGACTTGTCCATCAGCAACCAGACATAAATCCAGTGCTGCCGACCCAAAACGACGCTGTCCTGTTGTGCATTCAGCGATTCGACAAAAACGTTTGAGATTATTATCTTGTAGATAATTGCGCAGACACGCAAAACCCGTTGAAATCATCGCATCAGCGAGTTGTTCCTCAGATGAGACATGAATTGGCTCACCGTTTTTCCAGGCTCCTTTTCCCTTCTCAGCAGAATAATAATCATCCAGAGCGGGTCCATAGACCGCGCCGAACACAATTTGCTCCTCAATTTCCAGTGCGACGCTGACACCCCAAAAATACTGTCCTCTGGAAAATGAATGTGTGCCATCGATTGGATCGACAATCCAGCGACTACTCTGGTACTCGGTTTTACCACTTTCTTCACCCCAAAATCCGAATTGTGGATAGTGGATGGCAAGCTGTTCTTTTAGAAACGCCTCAACAGCAATATCAGCCTCGGTGACAAAATCCCGTGGGCTTTTTTTACTCACTTTTAAATGGCTAAGGTTATTGAACTGAACTAGAGCAATACTACCGGCTTCACGAATAATTTTTTCCAGTACAGTATGAGAAATAGGCATTAATAATCGTCCTTGAAATATAAGAATAGATTGATGCTATGTCCATTCACAACATCAGTGTTATGTGCAGAAAGGGCTTCTCTTTTAGTCTGCAGATATGGACTATTGATTATTTAAACATGTAAACGCTCATCAATGGTAGCTCGAAAGATGTCTGGGGATGCAAGTCGTTAAAACAGAAAGCTGATTTGAGTCAGTCATTTTGATGATTATTGGTTTCATTGCCTGAGGCGTATCGTTGTGCCATTTAACGACAAATCTACCTCGAGCAAATTTAAAACGCAGATAGCGACGTCACAGAGATGAAATACAGGGAAGTATTTCAGGATCTTATTGAATGCAGGTTATATATGCAGTAACCAGTATACTCTAATTGTATGTTCTATCTTATTAATGCTTAAAATCGAAATAATTTATTAACATAGCGAATATGTAAAATATTTTATAATTTAAGATGCGCTTAACCCTAGCTTGTTAATACCTTCGCTTGGATTAAATAGAATTATTATTTTCCAGAATAATTAGTTAGTACCTTTATAGTAACTATTTACAGTAAAACTGTGTATGATGCTTATCGATATAATTAATAAAAGTGAATACGACGACAATATAATAATCCAAACAGTACACAAGAGTATCAACCGCGAGTCAATAGCGACATTGTTATCTTGGTGCTTTGCGTCGAATGTGCGTTTATAACAGGCTTTGTACGGCATTGAAGATTTTGTTGTGAACAATCTAAAGTTAGCAAGCCGTTTCGTTAGATCGAGGGTCAATGAGTCCTCGCTGCCATCCAGGCATTGCAGTTTAGAGCGTTTGTGTTCAACCGCATCGTCAGTAAGAGTAGTGACTCAATAACTATAACTTGATGATTTAGGAGAAATAATAATGAAGAGCATTCTATCGAAGATTCCTCTGGTTAAGCAGACTAATCCTTGTTTACCAGTTGAGGTTGCAAAACAACATCCGCTAAGGCATGCGATTCGCAGGGCATTGTGTGAAACTACACGTTCGCGAATGGTGCCGATAGTTGCCTTATCGCTGGTCGGGCTCGCTACCCCTGCATTGGGCCAGCTAGGCATCGTCGAACTTTCCAATCTTGATGGCAGCAACGGTTTTGTGATCAATGGTGTCGCTTTGGGCGATAGTGCTGACGCGGTGAGTGCGGCGGGCGATGTTAATGGTGATGGCATTGATGACATATTGATTGGCGCTGGCGGTGCCGACCCCAATGGTAAAAACGTGGCCGGTGCCAGTTATGTGGTGTTTGGTGCTAGCGGTGTCAACACCGGCGGTACTGTGGAATTATCCTCGCTCGATGGCAGTAACGGCTTTGTGCTCAACGGCGTAGCCGCGAGTGACGGTTCAGGCGCTTCGGTAAGTGCTGTGGGTGATGTCAACGACGATGGCATTGATGATCTGTTGATTGGTGCTCCAGATGCCGATCCCAACGGCAGTGTCTCCGGTGCCAGTTATGTAGTGTTCGGTGCCAATGAGATAGGCAATAGTGGTATTGCGGAGCTCTCCGACCTTGACGGCAGTAACGGTTTTGTACTCAACGGTGTGACTGGCGGTAATGTAGAGGGAAATAGAGAAGGTGAACGCTCGGGCCTCCCGGTGCGTGCTGCGGGCGATGTTAACGGTGATGGTGTCGATGACATATTGATTGCTGCTAGAGATGTTAGTTACGTGGTGTTTGGCACCAGCGATCTGGGAAGTGGCGGTACTATGGAACTCTCCAGCCTTGATGGCAGCAACGGTTTTGTGCTCGGCGTAACTGGGGATGACATTTCTGGCCGTGTGATAAACACTGCGGGCGATGTCAACGGCGATGGGTTCGATGACCTATTGATCGGTGATTCTAGTGCTGATCCCAACGGCGATAACTCCGGCGCCATTTATGTAGTGTTTGGTGCCAACAGTGTGGGAAGCGATGGTACCGTAGAACTATCCTCGCTTGATGGCAGTAACGGCTTTGTACTCAACGGCGTGTCTGGGCGTGATAGGTCTGGCACCACAGTGAGTGCAGCGGGCGATGTCAACGATGATGGTGTCGATGATTTTTTGATCGGCACTAATGTTGACAGTAGCAGCCAGTTTTTAAGAACTGGTGCCAGTTATGTGGTATTCGGTGCCAGCGGATTGGGTGCCAGTGGTACTGTGGAACTATCCGCTCTTGATGGCAGCAATGGTTTTGTGCTCATAGGTCCTGAGCCTACGATTAATGCGAAAGATAGCTCAGCTCACTTGGTAAGTGCAGCGGGCGATGTCAACGGCGATGGTATCGATGACTTGCTGAATGCCGCTGTCATTAGAGAGGATGTCAACAATTATGACATTGGCACTAACAGTTATGTGGTGTTTGGCGACAGTGAGGTGGGCAGCAGTGGTTCGCTGAAACTAAACGAACTTGATGGCAGCAACGGCTTTAAGATCGACGGAGTCCCCTCTAGTTTCTATTCGAATATTACAGTGAGCGCAGCAGGTGATGTGAACGGTGATGGTTTTGATGACGTACTGCTAGGCACTACCGTTGACAGTTCCAGCGCTGATTATTCTGGTACCAGTTATGTAGTATTTGGTCAGCGTCCCGACGATCCAATCATAGCCACACTTGATATCCCGGTATCAGCCAGCAGTGATGATGCCGAAGAAAATACCACCAGCGGTAAAGTTTATCGAAATAGTACTGATCTGGAGCTGGTTGATCAAAAAGCGCATACTCAATTAGTCGGGATGCGCTTTAACGGTTTGGCCATTCCACATGGGGCTACAATCACCAAAGCCTTTATTCAGTTCCAGACAGACGAGACGTATTCAGGGACTACAAACTTGATAATTCATGGGCAAGCCACAGGCAACGCCCTAACCTTTGTCAATGTCAATACCAACATCTCGTCACGAGCCCAAACCAATGCCATAGTGAATTGGGCCCCAGTGCCATGGACCACCCTAGGCGAAGCTGGGATAGCTCAACAAACTCCAGATATCGCCTCAATCATTCAGGAAATCGTCAGACAACCGGAGTGGTTTAGTGGTAATTCGCTGGCACTCTTTATCTCCGGCAGTGGTCGGCATACAGCAGAATCGTTTGATGGTGATGCGGCGCCTGTGCTACACGTGGAATATTCGCTAGGGACTGGAAACAACAGGTTACCACTGGTGGACGCCGGATCTGAACAAACAGCGACTTTACCCGATAACGCTAACGATGTGACCCTAAATCTGGATGGCACAGTCAGTGATGATGGTTTACCTGATCCGTCGTCCGCTGTCACCATCACCTGGAACAAAGTAAGCGGGCCGGGTACAGTCAGCTTTGGTGATGCCAGCGCCGCAGACACCACCGCCACATTCGACACTGAAGGAACCTATGTGTTGCGTTTGACTGCCGATGATGGCGCTAGCAGCCGCAACGATGCCATCATTGTCAGAATCAATCCCGAGGGCATTCCAACCATCCTGGATGTTAGCGTAGCTGCCAGCCGCGATGATGTTGAACAATTTACCCGCACTAGAGTCAAGCCCAGGAGTAGTGATCTAGAGCTGGGTATTCTGGATCAGAGAGAAAAATTCCGATTTAAATCAGTTAGGTTACGTTTTATCGGCCTTAATATTCCACAAGACGCCACCATTACCAATGCCTTCATACAATTCCAGGCAGACGAGACGGATTCAGGAATCACCAGTTTGATGATTAGAGGAGAACGGACAGATAATGCGTTGCCAATTACCAATGGAAGCTTCTTGTTCCCAGGTCACACCGGAGCAACGATTGATTGGGCGCCAGCACCGTGGACTACGGTAGGTGAAGCAGGAGCAGCACAGCAAACTCCAAATATTGCCCCCATCATCCAGGACATTGTCGAGCGACCGGGCTGGTTAAGCGGCAATGCGCTGGTAGTCAACATTAGTGGTATTGGTCGACGTACTGCGGAATCATTTGATGGTGATCCTGCTGGAGCTCCTGTGTTGCATGTGGAGTATCAATAAACAGCACGGGTAGTGATGCGATATTATTGGCTAATCAGAATGTGAATTCTTGGCGCTATTCATGTATTGCGGTGCTGGGCGGTTGTAGTTAAGAGCATCTCCGATAAAAACGGTGATAACTCAATAACAATAACTTGATGATTGAGGAGAAATAAGAATGAAAAACATTATATCGAAGATGGCTCTGATTAAGCAGGATAATCCATGTTTGCCAGTTGAGGCAGCAAAACAACATCCGCTTAGGTTGGCAATTTGGAGAGCATTAAGTGCAACAACAGGCTCGAGAATCGTGCCGCTTATCGCCTTATCGCTCTCAGGACTTACTACTCCAGCGTTGGGTCAGCAAGCCACAGTCGAATTATCCAGTCTCGATGGTAGCAATGGTTTTGTGATTAACGGTGTGGCCATTGATGATGAAACTGGTCATCCAGTGAGTACGGCGGGTGATGTCAACGGTGATGGTGTCGATGACCTAATAATCGGAGCTGATAATGCCGACACCAACGGCGATTACTCTGGCGCCAGTTATGTGGTATTTGGTGCCAGCGAGGTGGGTGCTGGCGGCATGCTGGAATTGTCCGCACTTGATGGTAGCAACGGCTTTGTGCTCAACGGCGTGGCTGAAAGGAACTTCTCAGGTCTTTCAGTGAGCACGGCGGGCGATGTCAACGGTGATGGTGTCGATGACTTGGTGATCGGCGCTGCTGCCTACGCTGATCGGTTGGGTGTCAGTTATGTAGTATTTGGTGCCAGCGGAGTAGGTGCAAGCGGTACGGTTGAACTATCAAACCTTGATGGCAGCAACGGCTTTGTGCTCAACGCAGTTGTTGCTATGCATGATAATAACCGCAGCTTGGGTCGTTCAGTAAGCACAGCAGGCGATATCAACGATGATGGCATCGATGATCTGGTGATTGGCGATAACCTTGCCGATCCTAACGGCAGACACTCCGGTGTTAGTTATGTAGTATTTGGTGCTAGCGGAGTTGGTGCACACGGTACTGTGGAGCTATCTGCGCTTGATGGCAGTAACGGCTTTGTGCTCAACGGCGTTGCTGAGGGTGATTCTTCGAGTATTTCGGTGAGCGAGGTGGGCGATGTTAACGACGATGGCGTCGATGATTTGCTGATTGGTGCTTTCGGTGCCTCTCCAAACGGCGTGTTATCCGGTGCCAGTTATGTGGTGTACGGTGCCAGCGGAGTGGGTGCTGACGGCACGCTGGAGCTATCCGCGCTTGATGGCAGCAACGGCTTTGTGCTCAACGGTGTGGCTGAGATTGACTTCTCGGGTCTTTCGGTGAGCACGGCGGGCGATGTCAACGACGATGGGGTCGATGACTTGCTGATCGGTGCTGATAGTGCCAGTCCCAACGCCGATGGTTCCGGTGCCAGCTATGTGGTGTTTGGTACCAGCGGGTTGGGTGCAAGAGGTGTTATAGAACTGTCTGCGCTCGATGGTAGTAATGGTTTTGTGCTCAACGGTGTTGCTGAGGGTGACCAATTGGGCCGTTCAGTGAGCACGGCAGGCGATGCCAACGGCGATGGCGTCGATGACTTGCTGATCGGTGCTAGTGGTGCCATTCCCAACGGCACTTTGTCTGGTGCCAGCTACGTGATATTTGGTACCAGCGGGTTGGGTGCAAGGGGTGTTGTAGAACTGTCCGCGCTTGATGATAGTAATGGTTTTGTGCTCAACGGCGTTGCTGCGGGTGACCAATCGGGCCGTTCAGTGAGCACTGCAGGCGATCTCAACGGCGATGGCATCGATGACTTACTGATCGGCGCTTTCGGCGCCGATCCCAACGGCGATAGATCAGGCGCTAGTTATGTAGTATTTGGTCAGGTTGCCAACCATCCGGTACAACCCACGCTTGATATCCCAATATCAACCAGTAGCGATGATGCCGAAGAAAACATTACCACTGGGAAAGTCGATCATAATAGTACTGATCTAGAACTGGTTGATCAAGATGCACATAGTCAATTAGTCGGAATGCGTTTTAACGGTCTGACTATTCCACAAGGCGCATCAATTACCAGAGCCTCTGTTCAGTTCCAGACAGACGAGACGTATTCAGGTATTACAAACTTGTTAATTCACGGACAAGACGCGAACAATGCCTCAACCTTTATTATTGTCAACGCCAACATCTCATCCCGAGCCCAAACTAATGCCGCAGTCGATTGGGTGCCAGCGCCTTGGACGAATATAGGCGAAGCTGGTGTGACTCAACAAACTCCAAATATCGCCTCAATTATTCAGGAGATCGTCAATCGGTCGGGATGGTCGAGCGGCAATTCACTGGCATTGATGATTTCCGGCAGTGGTCGACATACCGCAGAATCATTTAACGGTGATCCTGCTGGCGCACCGGTACTGCATGTGGAATATTCACTAGGGACTGGAAACAATCAGGCACCAGTAGTGGACGCCGGATCTGAACAAACCATCACGTTACCCGATAGCGCTAATGACGTGACCTTAAATCTGGATGGCACTGTCAGTGACGATGGATTACCTGACCCGTCTGCGGTCACCATTACCTGGAACAAAGTGAGTGGGCCAGGCACGGTTAGCTTTGGTAATGCCAGCACCGAAGACACCACTGCCAACTTCGATACCGCAGGAACCTATGTACTGCGTTTGACCGCCGATGATGGCACTCACAGCAACTTCGATGAAATTACCGTTAGAATTAATTCCCAAGGTACCCCAACTATCCTGGATGTCAGCGTGTCAGCCAGCAGCGATGATGCCGAAGAGAACATTGCCACAGGTAAAGTCAATCGCGGCAGTAGTGATCTTGAGTTAGTTGATCAAGGCGCACTATTCCAATTAGTCGGGTTGCGTTTTAACAATCTGAGCATTCCACAAGGCGCCACTATCACCAATGCCTCGATACAATTCCAGACAGATGAAACGCATTCAGGAGCCACAAGCCTGATGATAGAGGGCGAAGCCACCGACAATGC
>JAZGEP010000217.1:0-7388 GCA_036478815.1 Methylococcales bacterium | reverse complement strand
TCCGGCTGGCAGGCGGGCTTGTTTGATTTGGCTGGAAAACTGCCGATACAACTGCAAGAACAGGGTAATTTACTGATTCTGGATGATCCAGAACAACATCCTCAAGCACTGACCAGGTTACTCAGCGCACTGGCCAGGCAACAACCAGACTACCGCTTGCGTATATTGCTAGTTTCACGTCGTGATGCCAGTGTTTGGCGCGATAAACTGGATAGTTTGGGACTGGTTTTGTTTGCAGAAGTGCCCTTACAAGCATTAAGCCAGATCGATAGTTATCTATTATTCACCCAAGCCAGAGAACATGCCGCGCGGATACTGCACTACCAAACACCCACAACAATATCCGCAGAGCATTTCCAGCTCTGGCTGAAGAGTAGTCCAGAGCAATATCGGCTCCCCCTGCACCTGATTGCAACAGCGCTGAATAGTCTGGATCAACCAGCCTGGGAGCAATTGACTGGAATACAAGTGATACAAACTCTGGTGCGTCAGGAACAAGCACGCCTGCGCCGCTTGGCATTGGCGCGTGGTTGGGAAGAAAATTCATTAATACGCTTACAAATGTTGGCAATCATCGCCCAAGGCTTAGATGCTCAAGCGATTTTGAATTTAGCCAGGCAGCCACAATTGGAACTTGGTTTACCCCAACAAGCACTGCTTGATGAGTTGCAAAACCTGGGTGTGTACTCAGCACAAAGCATAGCACCAATTAAGCCAGACATTGTAGCAGCAGCCTGGACTGCCAATGTCTTTGAGAAACGCCCGGATTTAGCCGCCACATGGCTGGGTGCAGCATTAGAACAAGCAGCGGATATACCGCAAGCATTGCAATCTCTTGCTAATCTGATACTGGATACCCGCCACACCGTACACGCAACATGGCACGATGACTGGTTGACTGAATTAGCCAAAGGCCAGCCCGAGCGCTGTAAACGTTTCAGCAAAGGCCTGAATGTTAATTATCTCGCAACCAATCTGACTCCGCTGAGTATTGCTTGTACACGTAACTTACTTACACAGACCAAGAGCCAACCCGAGCAGGCTCGATTACTCAGAAACCTATCAGGTCATCTGGCACAGAGTGGTGATCGCACCGCTGGCTTGATAGCCATTCAGCGCGCAGTGAAAATCCACGAAGCCTTGGCCAACACGAGTTTTGTCGCCTATGGGTCGGACCTGGCGCTGAGCCTCATCACTCTGTCGAATCGTCTGATAGAGAGTGGCGATCACTCAGCTGGCTTGACGGCCATTCAGCGCGCGGTGGAAATCTACGAGCAATTGGCCAACACGAATTTTACCGCCTACGGACCAGACTTGGCGATGAGCCTCAATAATCTGTCGATTCATCTGGCCGAGAGTGGCGGTCACGCAGCTGGCTTGACGGCCATTCAGCATGCGGTAGAAATCCGCGAGCAATTGGCCAAAACTAATGTTGCCGCCTACGGGCCGATCTTGGCGAGTAGCCTCAACAACCTATCGATTCATCTGGCCGATAGTGGCAATCGCGCCGCTGCCTTGACGACCATTCAGCGCGCAGTGGAAATTTTTGAAGGCTTGGTCAAGACGAATTTTGCCGCCTACGGGCCGGACTTGGCGATTAGCCTCAAAACTCTATCGAATCGTCTGGCCGAGAATGGCGATCGCGCCGCTGCCTTGACAGCCATTCAACGCGCGGTGGAAATCAACAAGCAATTGGCCAAAACAAATTTTGCCACTTACGGGCCAAACTTGGCAGGTAGCCTCAACAACTTGTCGATTGGTCTGTCCGGGAGTGGCGATCGCGCCGCTGCCTTGACAGCCATTCAGCGCGCGGTGGAAATCAACAAGCAATTGGCCAAAACAAATTTTGCCACCTACGGGCCGGATTTGGCGATTAGCCTCAACAGCTTGTCGAATCGTTTGGCTAAGAGTGGCAATCGTGCCACTAGCTTGACGGCCATTCAGCGCGCAGTAGGAATCCGCGAAACCTTGGCCAACGCAAATTTTACCGCTTACGGGCCAGCCTTGGCAAATAGCCTCAACAACCTGTCGAATCGTCTAGCCGAGAGTGGCAATAGCGCCGCTGGCTTGACGGCCATTCAGCGCGCGGTAAAAATATACGAGCAATTGGCCAACACGGATTTTGCCGCCTACTGGCCGGACTTGGCGATTAGCCTCAACACCCTGTCGATTCGTTTGGCCGAAAATGACGATCTCGCCGCTGGCTTGACGGTCATTCAGCGTGCAGTGGAGATCTATGAAGGCTTGGTCAGAGAAAATCCTGCTGTCTTTGAACCGAAGCTAGCAGGCAGCTTGGCTAATTTGGCGGATTATTGGGCGCAAAGCGCTAAGGTGACGAATGCAGTGGAAATTGTGCAACGCGCTATTCGATTGATTACACCGTATGCTATCGAAGGTACAACTTATGCGGATTGGCTGATTACTATGAAGCAAAATCTGGCGAAATATCAGGCTTTGGAGTAGAACAAGAGTTTTTTATCCATACCCGTAGCCCGTTATGCAGCTTGCAAAATGCAGGAGCTGGATTCGACTACACAGTTTGGATTGCGCTGGCTGCACCAAGTTACATTTGTTGATTACGCATGGTGGTTAGCTAATACCTGATTTTAAGTTTACTTTGACACTGTAATTCTTGGTTTTTTTATGGGGTAATCAATCGAGTCTGACCAAGCTTCCCCGGAAAAGCCTTATTTTGGAACGATGACACGAGGCATCAGAGCCAGTCGATTCAAACGTCGGGCAAATTTTTTGTCATCAAATGATGAGCATACTTTCACATTGATGGTAACTGGTATGATGCAAAGCATCTGCAAAGTCTATCCCTTCTTCCAGACTGGAAATGGCTCTTTCAATCAAGTCACGATCTTCAATCGTCACATGAGTTAGTGATAGCTAATGTTGAAATACACTCAAAACCTCTTGCATTTTAAAACCATAATAACCTCGCATGACCCATTCCAATTCGAGTAAATTTAAATAGGGTCAGTCTCGAATAAAGTACGCTTAATTTCAGTTATCAATCGAGTCTGACTTTTTTTATATTATTCTACGCAACGATTGAGATCGTTTTGTCATGAGCAAAAAAACAAGCCAGAATGTTCAAGTTATTTAATTTAAATAGGGTCAGTCTCGAATAAAGTACGCTTAATTTCAGTTATCAATCGAGTCTGACTCTTTTTGTATTATTCTACGCAACGATTGAGATCGTTTTGTCATGAGCAAAAAGACAAGCCAGAATGTTCAAGTTATTTCATGCACGCTCATGTTAATCCAAAACCCATGATAGGATGTGGTGGGGCACGAACCACATCAATCAATGAGGTTATGCTGCGTTGAACGTTTGTCGAAAACGCTATGAGATGTCGCGTTTTTGACCAAAACTAATGTTAAAACCAAACGCTTCTATTGATGCGGTTCGTTCCTCACCACATCCTACCAGTGAGGCTGGCACAAATGATGCGCCATTAAATCCATCGCAGCCAGAAGGCATTGAAACCCTTTTCCTTATAGTCTGCGTAAGAAACGTGAAATAAAAAGCAAAAAAATGGGAAAAATTAAATCGGGATAAAGGCGTTATTTCGACAGCCTAGGATTACACTAATTATTTTAGTAGGATGATGAGATGGTCTCCTCCCCCTACATTAATAATCTGACAAAGTAGAGTTAGGCAGAATTAGTAATGAGCACCTCGATTCATGAACGAATACGCGTTGAAATTGAAGATTTACACGAGTTTTTCTGCAATTGGTTTGCCGGAAAATTGCCAAAAGCCGACTTCGATTCAAAATTTACTGCTCGCTTCGCTCCAGATTTAGTGTTTATACCGCCTGCTGGGGAGTTACTCGGTCTCGCTGATCTCAGCTCCGTAATCTATGATGGCTATGCGTCCAATCCCAAATTTCGAATACAAATTCGAGAAGTAACGGTTCGGCAAGAGTTTGATAGTTATGTTCTTGCCACGTATGAAGAATGGCAACACGATGCTTTAGCATCCAAGCCACCAGACAATGGTCGTGTCGCAACTGTCGTCTTCAAGATCGACAATCCTCTGAAATGGGTTCACATTCATGAAACCTGGTTACCGAAAACAGTAATGGCTTCGGATAAATATGATTTCTGAAAAGATGTTAGGCATTTAGGAGCGAGGCTCTTCTTTGTCCACGTAGTTCAGTTATTTTATTTCAGTCTCTAAATTTATCCATATCGGTACAAGAAATGGCAGAAGCACTTAGCAGTCAGCATACTCAAAGTTTCCCGTTTTTTCTTGAACAAGCAGGCATTAGCCTGGTTGTTTCAACCTACCAAGCCGGAAAACTCATTCTTTTGCGTCCTCAGAATAAGGTATTGAATACCCATTTCATCGACATGGAAAAACCGATGGGTATTGCTCTGAGTGAACCAAAACTGGTGATTGGAACAGGTTTTCAGTTATTGACTTACTTTAATATGTCTGGTGTAGCAGCTAAGGTAGAGCCACTGAATACACACGATAGTTGTTATCTTCCTCGCAATCAGCATATCACTGGTGATATTGATATCCATGAAATGGCTTTTGCCGATAATGGTGAATTATGGTTAGTCAATACGCGCATGTCATGTTTGTGTACAGTTTCGGCCGAACATAGTATTGAACCACGCTGGCGACCCCCATTTGTGTCATCTTATGATTTGTTTGATCGCTGTCATCTGAATGGTTTGGCGATGCGAGAAGGCAAACCTGCTTTTATTACCGCGTTAGGTGAAACAGACAGCCCAGGTGGTTGGCGTGAACAGAAAGCCAGTGGTGGATTGATCATGGAAATCGACACCAACCGTATTATTTCACATGGCCTTTCTATGCCGCACTCACCACGTTGGTATCAAGATCAATTGTGGGTGCTGGAATCAGGGTCAGGTTCGCTGACAATAGTAGATATTGATACAGGCACATTGGATACAATTATCGAATTACCCGGATTTACACGTGGTCTTGAATTTATTGGCCGCTATGCATTGATTGGTCTTTCTCAGGTACGTGAAACAGCGGTTTTTGCTGGTTTACCGCTAACGCAGCGTTGCGAAGATCGCCAATGTGGTGTTTGGATTGTTGACATTGTTGAGCGTAAAATCATTGGCTTTGTGGTATTTTCCGGCGAAGTACAAGAAGTTTTTTCAATTCAAATTTTGCCATCCATATTTCCTGCAATCCTGACCCTCGATAATCCATTAGTACGTTCTTCATACTCATTGCCGGATATCGCGTTAAAGCAATTTAACGAGGCTGATCCAGCTTTACTGCTTTTTGAACAAGCAACACAATTACACCGACAGCGAGAGCTGGACAAAGCCATCGATAAATACAAGCAATATATCAAAAAATATCCTGACCATATGATTGCGCACTATCAACTTGGGGTCGCTTATTCAGATGCTGAACGCTGGAAAGATGCTGTTACAACACTCAATGCTGTGGTTGCACATAAGCCTGATCATGCTGAAGCTTATAACAGCCTGGGACATGCATGGGCAGGCTTGTTACAGTGGGATAAAGCGCTGCATAGTTACCAGCAAGCTATTAACTCGGATCAGCAATACGCCACTGCACATTTTAATCTTGGCCTTATCCTGTTGCGGCAAGGACACTATTCACAAGGCTGGAAAGAATATGAATGGCGATGGAAAATGCCAGACTTCACTGCGTTTGATTGTCCGCAACCACAATGGCAAGGTGAAGATATTCGTGATAAAACTATTCTTGTACATACTGAACAAGGTCATGGAGATGCCATTCAATTTGGACGTTTTTTACCAATACTGGCACAACGCTGTAAGAAATTAATTGTAGTTTGCCCTGAACCATTAAGACTTTTATTTAAAAGCATCTCGGGTATTAATGAAGTTCGTTTACCAGGAGCAATCGATGGGGACAGTTTTGATGTGTTCTGTCCGCTCATGTCATTGCCAGGAATTATGTGTATCACCCTGGACAACCTTCCAGCTCAAATACCTTATTGGGTTGTTCCTAAAGAAATAATCGTGCCACAACTCAATAGTACAAAAAAAATTAAGATCGGTGTGGCTTGGAAAGGGAGTCCAGGCCAAAAAATAAACCATCATCGCTCTATTAATATAGATGTAATGTTAGCGTTGACCAAGTTTGAAATTGCTGATTTTTATAGTTTTCAGCTGCCATTAACTGCACATGAAAATGAACTATTAGAGAAGCATAAAGTCGAAAATCTTGAGCAAGAGATGGTTAGTTATGCTCATACGGGCGCATTGCTCCAGCAAATGGATTTGGTAATTAGTGTTTGCACATCTGTTGCACACTTATCGGGCTCGCTCGGAATTCCGACCTGGGTATTGCTTTCTTGCTATGCTGATTGGCGTTGGCTGGAGAACCGAGAGGACAGTCCATGGTACCCTCATGTACGATTGTTTCGTCAAAAAAAAGTGGGCAACTGGCTAGATGTTATCGACTTGGTTAAGGCCGCTTTGAAAACTGATTACACTGTATAACATTCGGTTTATACAAGATTCCAGGTAAACTACTCAGGCTCCCCTCTATATTGATCAAGAACAAAGCAAAGACGCGCAATTTAAAGGTGTAAATAAGCACTTACCAGGCAGCGATTGGACAAAATAGTAATATTTCAATGTTATATTGCCTAATATTAAAGTGCTTTCTCATAAATAGTCAATATTTCATTAAGAGTGTTGAGAGTGCCTATGAAAAGGAAATTCATTGTTCGGTTGTCAGATGTTAATTGATGTGGAAATCGACTTGTTATTAGGCAATATAATATTGAAAGACTACTAGAGGGCAAGCTGAGCAGTTACTGATTACGCTGTGTAGCTACGTCTTGATGCTGTCTCAAAGCCCATTGCACATGCTCTCTGACTAATTTCGAGCCATCATTACTGCGTTGCTGTAATGCATGAATAACAGCAGCCGAAGTTGTTGTATTGCCAAGTGCAACAGCGATATTCCTCAACCAGCATTGATAACCAATGCGTCGAATCGCCATTCCTTCTGTACGTGACAGAAAAGTTGCTTCATCCCACTCGAACAAGGCAATCAGATCAGCTTTATCCAGCTTGTGTCGCGGAAGAAAATCAGGTTCTGTTGTTAGCTTGGCATAACGATTCCATGGGCAAAATAACTGACAATCATCACATCCATAAATACGGTTACCAATTCCTTTACGCAAGGATTCAGGAATAGTGCCGCGTAGTTCAATGGTTAAATATGATATACAACGCCGTGCATCAAGTTTGTAAGGGCCAACAATCGCTTGAGTTGGACACACATCGATACACGCAGTGCAAGAACCACAGCGATTTGGCACTGGATTGTCAACAGGTAGTCGCAAATCGGTGTAGATTTCGCCAAGGAAAAAAAATGAGCC
>JAZGEP010000216.1:0-10050 GCA_036478815.1 Methylococcales bacterium | reverse complement strand
TGAAATCCATCTATGATCGATTGGCTCATTGCAACCTGACACCCGATCAGCAACAACGTTTGCAAGATTCTCTGAGTTATATGCAGATAGAGGCCGATCATTTTCTCGGTTATCCCTGCACCCGCGTGTTTGATTACAGCGAGTTGTATCCTTTCCTATCGTTACCGATGAACAATGTCGGTGATCCATTTCTGGACAGCAATTATCATCTGAATACTCACGAATACGAACGTGAGGTCATTGCCTATTTTGCTGAACTGACCCATACCAATCTGGATGAGATCTGGGGCTACGTTACCAATGGCGGTACCGAAGGTAATATGTACGGTATTTACCTGGCACGGGAGCTGTTTCCAGAGGGGTTGGTCTATTATTCGGAGGCAACACATTACAGCGTGCCGAAGATTCTGCGCATGGTGCATGCGCGTAATATTATGATTAAAAGCCAGCCAAACGGTGAGATGGATTATAAGGATCTGGCTGAGACTATTCGTATTCATCGCGATGTGCCACCGATTATTTTTGCTAATATCGGTACCACAATGACTGGCGCTGTGGATAATTTGCAGACCATTCAAAACATCATGCAGGATTGCGCAATCAGTGCGTATTATATTCACGCGGATGCAGCACTGAGCGGGATGATTCTGCCATTTGTGGATCAGCCACAACCATTCGATTTCAGTGCTGGTATCGACAGTATTGCGATCAGCGGTCATAAAATGATCGGTTCACCGATTCCAAGCGGTTTGGCTCTTGCGAAAAAAACACATGTTGATCGCATTGCGCGTTCGGTGGAATATGTGGCGACGCTGGATACCACCGTCACCGGCTCACGTAATGCTGTGACACCCTTGTTTCTCTGGCATGCAATTCATAGCAAAGGGCGCGAAGGATTTACCATCATCATCAATCACTGTCTGGCAATGGCAGATTATGCGATTCAACGTTTTGACGAAGCAGGTATTAAAGCCTGGCGCAACCCAAATTCAATTACGGTGGTTTTCCCCCGACAGGCAGAAGATGTGCTGAAACGCTGGCAGATCGCCTTGCAGCATGATATTGCTCATATTATTACCATGCCACATGTCACGCCACGCCATATCGATCAGTTGGTCAGTGAAATCACCGCAGCAAACCATCAACAAGCAGAATCTGCTTAGGAATGAAAATGAAATAACTTGTACATTTTGGCGCAGACCATTTTTTTATCAAATCACTGTTCGTATTCAAGGCGTAGAAATTTTGCTCTAGGAGGCTGTTCGAGAATAGAAGCCGTAGCAGGCTATGTAACTGTTTTTACAACGCAGAAGACGGACAAAAAAATAAGCTAAAACGTACAAGTTATTTAATTTCCATCCCTTTATAGGAGGTAAGTTATGAAACAACTGAGTATTATTGCCGAAAACCGTTTGGGAGTAGTCACTGAAATCACTGAAGCATTGGCAGCTGGCGAAGTTAATATTGAATCCTTGAATGCTGAACTGGCTGTTGATCACACTGTTATTATGCTTAATGTTGACCGCTACGACCATGCGCTGCAAATCATTTACAAGTTACCCAATATGCGTATCATTACTGAGGATGCAATACTGGTGAAGCTGGTTAATGAGCCCGGTGCGCTGGCTAAAATAGCCCGGCGTTTTACCGATGCCGGAATTGGTTTGCGCAGCATTCGTTTTATGGAACGCAATAACGAATATGGCCTGGTTGCGATCTCTACTGATCGCACCGATTCCGCTTTAGCATTGGTTGATGATGTCTTGGTTTCGTGAATGAGAGCAGCAATCTAAACAAGCTGTTTGATGCGATTCACTTAAATTATTTGGCTGCTGAGCCAGAGTGTGTTCAGACTTGCCTGAAACATCTCAATAGCGAATACCCAGCGCAGGCGATTTACAACAGAGCAGAGCAACTATTACTGGCAGCGCGTGGTAATAACGATCAACAATCACTGGTAGACAGCTTTCTACAGGAATACCAACTCGACAGCAAAGAAGGCGTACTGTTGATGAGTATCGCTGAAGCGCTGTTACGCATTCCAGATCAGCATACCCAAGATTTGTTTTTACAGGAGAAATTGACCAGCGCCAACTGGCAACAGCATTTATTAAACAGTGATTCTTTATTAGTCAATCTGTCCACCAGCGCCTTGTATGTTACGAGTCAGCTGGAAGTGCCTTTAACTAATCCTGATCCTGAAACCACCTGGTTTCCCATCTACCAGCAATTACTATCACGTTTGGGAGTCCCACTGATTCGCACTGCGCTTAAGCAAGCCATGCAGCAATTGGCTTATCAATTCGTGATCGCCGAATCAATTGAAGACGCTGTGCAACGGGGCACAGAGCTACCAGTCTATTGTTACTCATTTGATATGCTCGGTGAAGCAGCGCTAACCGCCAATGATGCACAGTGTTATTTCGATGCTTATTCAAACGCCATTGATGTACTGGCTCAACAAGCTGATAGTAGTGAAGGCGATTTGTTCACTCAGGCCAACCTCTCGATTAAATTATCTGCCTTATCTCCGCGTTATGAGCCTTTACAGCAACAGCGTGTAATCAAAGAAATCAGTCAGCGCTTATTACTACTTGCTAAACAAGCACGTAAAGCCGGAATTTTTTTGACCTTGGATGCGGAAGAGGCTTATCGCTTGCAATTATCATTGAAAATTTTTCAAACCGTGTTTTGTGCTGCCGAACTAGACGGTTGGTCGGGTTTTGGTCTTGCGTTACAAGCCTATCAAAAAAGTGCGATGGCGGTGATTGAATGGTTGGCTGCATTGGCGCGGCAACAACAACGCTGCATTCCACTACGATTGGTGAAAGGCGCATATTGGGACACTGAAATCAAGTACGCCCAGCAACATGGTTTAGCGGATTATCCAGTTTTTACCAGCAAATCAGCCACAGATGTTAGTTATTTAGCGTGTACACAGCTGATTTTTAAGCAAGGTGAAGTGTTTTATCCCCAGTTCGCCAGCCATAATGCGCTAACTTTGGCTGCCATCGCTGAGCTGGCTAAACAACATGGCGTTGATCAGCATTTTGAATTTCAGCGTTTGTATGGCATGGGTGAGCAAGTTTATGCTGAAATTGTTGAAAATCCGGATTGGCAAATTCCTTGTCGAATTTATGCGCCAGTTGGTTGTTATCAGGAATTATTACCGTATCTGGTCAGACGGATGTTGGAGAATGGCGCGAATAACTCGTTTGTGAATCAGTTCAAACAGACTGAGATCAGCGTGCAAGTATTGCTTGATGATCCGGTAATTGAGATCAACAATCGACCGTCAAATACTGGACAAATTCCATTGCCAAGTGAGTTGTATGCTGAACGCAAAAATTCCGCTGGTTTAAATCTCGGTGATTTGTCGGTGTTGCAATCATTAAAAAAACAGCTGCAAGATTTCTCAGAACAGCAGTGGTTTGCAGCGCCAATCATTAACAGTGAATCTTGCTCAGGAGAGCAGCGACTTGTTGCGAATCCTGCCGATCAGCGTTCGTCACCAGGCACTGTTATCTACACCGAAACTGAGCAGATTAAACAAGCCATTGAAAGTGCAACCAGTGCATTTCAGCAGTGGCGCTTGTGTACTGTTGAACAACGCGCAGCTTGTTTGCTCAAAGCGGCAGATTTAATCGAGATAAAACGGCTGGAGTTTGTCAGTCTATGTATAAGTGAAGGAGGTCGTACAGTCAGCGATGCACTATCAGAAGTGCGAGAAGCAGTCGATTTCTGCCGTTACTATGCTCAAACAGCGATCTTGCCAGGACCGACTGGTGAAGAAAATTGCCTCAGTTATCAAGGCCGTGGTGTGTTTGTCTGCATCAGTCCGTGGAATTTTCCAATTGCTATTTTTATCGGTCAAATTACCGCTGCACTGGTTGCTGGTAATACAGTTATCACCAAACCAGCCAGTCAGACTGTGTTAACTGCAATGCGCTGCATCCAAATATTGCATGAAGCGGGAATTCCGACTGATGTTTTACAGTTTATACCGGCAAGTGGAACCAACATCATGCAACACTGCTTAAGCGATTTGCGCATTGCCGGTGTTGCGTTTACTGGTTCCAGCAGTACAGCGCAAGCAATCAACCAACAGTTGGCAAACAATGAAATCATTGTTCCGTTAATTGCTGAAACCGGTGGTCAGAATGTGATGATTGCTGATAACTCAGCGTTGCTTCAGCAAGTAGTGATTGATGCGATCCATTCAGCGTTTAATAGTGCAGGGCAGCGTTGTTCTGCACTCAGAGTGTTATTTCTGCAAGATGAAATTGCCGACCAGGTGATTGAATTGTTAATAGGTGCCATGCATGAGTTGGTGATTGGTAATCCGCAGCAATTGAATACCGACATTGGACCTGTTATCAATCAACAAGCTGTGGATACACTTAACCAACATCGACAACGCATGCAAGAAGAAGCGCACATTGTTTATCAGTGTAAACTGGATTCAGAGCATCAACACGGCAGCTTTTTCGCACCCTGCCTTGTTGAGCTGACCGAGCTATCGCAACTGACTGAAGAGATATTCGGCCCTGTGTTACATATTATCCGTTATAAAACGGGTCAGCTAGAACAAGTTATCAATTCAATTAATGCCAGCCGCTATGGGTTAACCTTGGGTATTCATAGTCGCATAGAAAAAACCATCAACACCATTCAGCGAACAGTGTGCGTTGGTAATATTTATGTTAATCGCAATATGATTGGCGCTGTGGTAGGTAGTCAACCATTTGGAGGTATGGGTTTGTCTGGTACTGGGCCAAAAGCCGGTGGCCCCAATTATTTAAAGCGTTTTGCAGTGGAGCAGGCTGTGAGTATCAATACCGTTGCCATTGGTGGTAATGCAGCCTTGTTGAACAAACAACAAGGCAAGTCAAAATCTGGAAGTTTCTAAATCATCGCTCTTATATTCAATGCATTGTGTCAAGGCGATTAGAATTCACCCGTTGTAACAGACTGGCAAATTGCTCAGCAGTGAGTGGAGCGCTGATGAAATATCATCCTGATTACGTATAAGCTTCAGCCAACTTAGATGTTATAAGTTGCCTGGAACCCAGAGTTTATTAGGCAGCTACTTTTTTTGATTGGATAATGTAAGTAAAAAAAGTGTGGAATCCAATCTTTTTACACCTTGGTAAAATTTACTCTGGGCTGGTATTTTATAGTTCCTTGTAATTCAACAAGTTGTAGAATATTATTTTTCTTGATTTTAGCTGAAGCTTATACGTAATCAGGTAGAGGTAAGCTGAGAGTAACATTAAGAAGACCTAAATCCTTCAAGTGCTCACTCACATAGAGCGCAACCTATTAATCCACAGATTAAATTTAAAACTTCTGCTAATCAGTAAACATAGAAGTCTGGAGCTTCAAACATAATTTCACCCAGCATGTTTATTATCAAAAGTTCAATCCTCTCTAACAGTTAATACCTGTAAGTAGAACCCCATTTAATTCATAAACCCTCCGAGTCAGTTACGTTTCTTAGCTATTTACACCAGTCCCGCAGGTTGTCTTGCTTCACAACACTTTCATTACAATTCTTTAGTGTTTATTATCTAAACTACTTGTATTTAGAACCGTTTAGCTAAACAGCTTTATTGTTGTTCGCTTAGAATGGCAGGAACTAATGAGAGTCGTTTGACTATTTATCTATTCTAAATATCTTCTTTCCTAAAAAAATATTGCTTGTTAAAAGGCAGTTCATCACATTATTTAAACACAGAACCTATTAGTTTATTCCTTCTGACTATACTCTTCGCAGTGTTATTGAATTGAAATCTTGTTATTAGTAAAATTTCCTGACATTGGACGTGCTAATTCTGTTAATGCGCTGTTGTTAATCAAACGTTATTATCTGTTTCCTTAATTATTTGATCTTAACGGTATTAATGTAAAGGTGATTAACAATGGAATATATGATTGACTAAAGCCAGAATATTTATACTTAATAATTATATAAAGTCTTTTGTTATTCCTATGCGGATACTTATTCAAATTTTTTCTTGAAGACATCATGCATATGAAACACGTTACTCGACTACTCGTTGCCAATATTTTACTACTGTTTAATATGGCAGTATCCGCTCAGGATCTTAATTCAAACCCTGCACAGGCTAATCTGGCTCCTGATTGTAGTGCTGCGGCTCCGAGTCAATCTATTCTTTGGCCGCCCAACCATAAGTTCAGTGTAATCGATATTCTCGGGATTAGCGACCCTGATGGAGACTTGGTTTCAACAACAATTCAATGCATACGCCAAGATGAACCACTTAATTCCACAGGAGATGGCAATACTGAAATAATTGGGGTCAGAGTAACATTAAGTTGTTGGTTCTTCTCAATAAATGTTACTCTGACCCCGTGCGACACTGAACAGGCTGATGAGTTTAACGCATCAGGATAGCAGTGATGTTGTGATTGCAGGGTTTGATTATTCGTTGAATGCGACTGGCAGACGGACTCAGATTGTTGAGTTATCTGGGCGGACAACCACTTATGCTTATGATGATTTAAACCGTTTGCTGACTGAAAGTATCAGTGATCCGGTCAATGCGGACTACAGTGCTAGTTATAGCTATGATACTGTGGGGAATCGAATTCAGTCGGTTGTGGATGGTGTTACTACCGCTTTTAGCTATGATAACAATGATCGTCTGTTGCAACACGGCGGAACGACGTATAGTTATGATGATAACGGCAATACGTTAACTGAAACGCTGGATGGTAGCACCAAACGATTTATCTACAACGCTAAGAATCAGTTGATCGAAGTTGACAATGCAGGTGGTGTTACACGTTATCAATATAACAGTGATGGCATTCGCACTGGACAAACCACAGGTCTGGAAACGACGGGTTATGTGGTCGATAGTAACCGCGATTATGCGCAGGTGTTACAGGAAAGTGTGAATGGCACTGAAATCGTTAGTTATACCTATGGCGATGATTTGGTTAGTCAGACACGGCAAGGTGAAACGCATCATTATCATTATGATGGGTTGGGATCGACACGCTATTTAAGTGATGCCAGCGGAGTTCTGACCGACAGCTATGATTATGAAGCGTTTGGGCAGCTGTTGAATGAGGCTGGAAGTACTGAGAACAGTTATCGCTTTGCTGGGGAACAGCTTGACTCGGGACTTGATCAGTATTATCTTAGAGCGCGGTATTATAATCCGGCTGTGGGGCGGTTTACTCAGATGGATAGCTTTGCTGGAATTCCAAGTGATCCGTTGACCTTGCATAAGTATTTGTATGGGAATGTTGATCCGGTATCAAATACTGATCCATCAGGATACTTGACCTTAATTGGTCTAAATATTAATGTATTCTCAGGAGCTAGTTTCAGTGCTCTAGCGGGAGGGGCAGCAAGAGTTACTGCTAATAGATCTGGTGCTAAGATTTTAGAAAAATTTGTTGAAGCAGAATTAAAACGTTTTGTAGCTCGGTATGGGGGGACGGTTCATCGTCAAGTATATTTTAAAGGACCTGGTGGTAGAAGATTTGCAGATGCAGTGGTAGAGCTAGGTGATCGTTTTGTTGCGATTGAGGTGAAAAACAAGATTCCTTTAGGTGGAAATGCATTAAAGCGTTTGGCTGGTCAGATTAAAACATTTGCTTCAGGTCAAAGCCCAAAATTATCAGGAACAGCTGCAGAAGTAATAGTTATTTCAGAAGAATCGGCTGCTGCAATAGAAGCTTCATTCCTTGCAATAGAGGGCAAAGTAGCTACTGGAACATTGTCTGGTGTTTTGCAAGGCACAACTGGTCTTATAACGGTATTACGTGGAGTACTTATAGGTTTATAGTTATGAGAGATTCTGTAAAAAATGCTTGGGAAACTTCTATTATCAAAGAGGTTAAGTCGAAATTTCCACAATTTGAATTGCAACCCAAGAATGCAGGGATGCTAAAATTCTTATGGCAAGTTCGACCGTCTTTATGGTGTATTATTTCCTTTAGACCACTGAGTGGTGAATCTTTTGATGTTTTTTGTGGTTGGTCAACAAAGAAACAATTACCGTTTTCAAAATATGGTTGTCCTAGAAATGAACTATTTGATTTCACAAGAAATTCTGTTGTGACATGGACTTTAGATTATGTTCCAAGAGATGGTGCGTCATTTTGGGATTTTTGGGAAGCACCTGAAGACGTGCTAGATGATCCTGAATTGTTTTTTGAACTATACAGTGAGCATTATAACAAAAATCTTACCGATATCGAGGCTAAGGAGCTGGTTTCTCAGTCAATTGAATATGCAATAAATGAAATCAAAGACTATTGCATCCCTTATCTTGAAAAAAGAATTGTTTTTTATGATAAGAGTAGTGCCGTAGGTTAGATAAGGAAAGCAAAGAATAATTAGGGTCAGAGTAATATTAAATCGTTAGTTCCGCTCGATAAATGTCACTCTGACCCTGATTAATTAGATTTAAAATATTATTTGAATAAAAATAGATCATTTGAAGATATTATAAAAAGTGCTTTAAGAAGTAGTGAAAAAATAAATAGAATGTTTGGAGGTGCTTTGTAACATGCAGAGTTACTTCATAAGAGATTGGGTAAGCAATCAAACAATATATACTTTAAAAGGATGTGATTTGTTTTCTATTCCGGAAGCAGATGATCTAGCAGATTCAATAAGTGGTTTTGTTAAATATTTCTTGTATGGTCGCTCTATAATTATTGTTGACCATTCCGAAAGCTCATTTATTGTATTAAAGAGTAAGAAAATAAAACTATCTGAAATCGTAAATATTGAATTTAAACAATACTTTATATTTAGTCGTATATTAATAACTACAAATGATGCTACATATACTTTTATTGATCTTTCGGTAGGTGATTTTTTTGCTAGAAAATTTGACCCTACGTATGACTACCTTGATCAAGAGCTGGTTTTTGGTTTTTGGTTTCTGGTTTCTGGAGCTATGTAGGAAATTGAATCATGATGATGACTTCAATCAAAGTAAAATTACTTGAAAACTGAAAAATAATTGGGGTCACCCATTAGCTGGCCGGTGTCAATAGTTATTACTCTATTCTGCCAGTACCAAGGGGTCAGAGGGTCAAGGGGTCAGTGTACTTAAATAATTGGGGTCAGAGTAACATTAAATTTTTGGTTCTTCTCAATAAATGTTACTCTGACCCTAATTATTACTAATTATTACGGTGGAACGACCTATAGTTATGATGGTAATGGCAATACTTTAACTGAAACGCTGGATGGTGTTACCAAACGGTTTACCTATAATGCCAAAAACCAGTTGGTTGAGACTGACAATGCGGGTGGTATTACCAATTATCATTACAATGCAGATGGCATTCGTACTGGACAAACCACAGGTCTGGAAACGACTGGCTATGTAGTCGATAGTAACCGCGATTATGCGCAGGTGTTACAGGAAAGTGTGAATGGCGCAGAAATCGTCAGTTATACCTATGGCGATGATTTGGTTAGTCAGACACGGGAAGGTGAAACACATCATTATCATTATGATGGATTGGGATCGACACGGTATTTGAGTGATGCCAGTGGCACATTGACTGACCGCTATGATTATGAAGCGTTTGGACAGCTGTTGAATGAGACCGGTACCACTGAGAACAGTTATCGCTTTGCAGGGGAGCAGCTTGATCAGATCCTAGATCAGTACTATTTGAGAGCGCGATATTATAATCAGTACGCTGGTCGCTTTACTCAGATGGATACCTGGATGGGGAATAGTGCAGATCCTGTTACTTTGCATAAGTATTTGTATGGGAACAGTGATCCAATTAATTTTACTGATCCGACTGGTAATTTTAGTTTAGCAAGTATATCCGTAGGAATACAAATAAGAAATAATTGGGGTCAGAGTAACATTAAATTGTTGGTTCTTCTCGATAGTTGGTTCTTCTCGATAAATGTTACTCTGACCCTGTGCGACAAGCGAAGCTTGTCATTTCTTGCAAGGTGAAAGTCCTTGTCTGGATAAACCAAAGGAGTGGTTTTGTAAGGTTTAACCCACCACCAGTATCGAGTGTTGCGTCTCC
>JAZGEP010000215.1:0-7296 GCA_036478815.1 Methylococcales bacterium | reverse complement strand
CTTCAAATCCACTTTGTTTAAGTAGCGAGTGGCGTTTCGCTTGGTCAAGATCATGAGCGACCATTTCCTCAATCATCTGTTCTAGAGTTGTTGTTGGGACCCAACCCAACTTTTCTTTCGCTTTGCTTGGATCACCTAACATTGTTTCCACTTCTGCAGGTCTGAAATAACGTGGGTCTACAGCAACGATTTTATCACCGATTGAGAGGGCCGGTGCTTTGTCGCTTTCTATTTTGGCTACGAAACCTACTTCGTCTACGCCTGTTCCTTCCCAGCGCAGTGATATTCCCAATGATTTTGCTGTCATTTCAACAAATTGCCGGACGCTGTATTGTATGCCGGTGGCGATAACAAAATCATCCGGTTTTTCCTGTTGTAGCATTAACCACTGCATTTCAACATAGTCTTTAGCATGGCCCCAATCTCTTAGTGAATCCATGTTTCCAAGATGCAAATATTTTTCCAGTCCTTGAGCAATGTTGGCCATTGCGCGGGTAATCTTGCGAGTGACAAACGTTTCGCCACGGCGTGGTGATTCATGATTGAATAAAATACCGTTACAGGCATACATGCCGTATGCTTCCCGGTAATTAACAGTAATCCAGTACGAATACAGTTTTGCCACTGCATACGGCGAACGTGGGTAAAAAGGCGTTGTTTCACGTTGAGGGGTCTCCTGTACAAGACCATAGAGCTCGGATGTTGAAGCTTGATAAAAGCGAGTTTTCTTTTCCAGGCCTAAAAAACGAATGGCTTCGAGTAACCTTAACGTACCTATGGCATCAACATCTGCGGTATATTCAGGTGCTTCAAAAGAGACAGCAACATGGCTTTGAGCCCCCAAGTTGTATATTTCATCAGGTTGAATTTGTTGTATGATGCGAGTTAGGTTTGATGTGTCTGTAAGGTCGCCGTAATGGAGTATCAGATTCTGTTCTGTCGCATGGGGATCTTCATAGATATGATCAATTCGTTTAGTGTTAAAAGAGGAGGCGCGTCGCTTAATGCCGTGTACTTGATAATCTTTATTTAATAAAAATTCTGCTAGATAAGAACCATCTTGGCCGGTTACGCCGGTAATTAAGGCGACTTTTTTATTCATTGGTTTTCCCATGTTTGTCCAGGAAGTAATCGATATGAAATATAGATGCTTTCGGTTGAAATAGGTGTGTTTTGATTCAAAGTCATTAAGTTATGTTGGTTAGACGTTGGATGTGATGACGATAGTAAAATATTCAGGAGCGAGGATTTAATAACTTCCGGATTTTAACTTGCCTTTTGGTTTCACAGAAGCACTAATAAAATAGTGACATAGCCTGTGTAGCTGTTGTTACAACGCAGAAGGCGGACAAAAGACAGTCAATTGTCAAAGTTATTTCGTGCACGTTCTTAGTTTGTTGGTAGTAGTATTAGCGCAAGTTATAGATCTTTAGATCAATAGCTTGCGCTAAATATATGTATATTTAAAGTTACTTGTTATTCCTTATTTCGTCCTACACATACGTACTTAAAGCCTGCATTGTGCATTTGTTCTTGTTCATATACATTTCTTAGGTCGATAAAAACATCGCCTGACATTTTATTCTTAAGATCTGCCAGGTTCATACTCCGATACGCATTCCATTCAGTCATTAGAACGATTGCATCAGCCCCTTCCACAGTTGAATGAATATTATCAGAGTATTGCACAGAATCTGGAAGCAGGTTACGGGCTTCTTCTATGCCTTCAGGATCGTGAGCCTTAATAATCGCTCCTTTTTCGATTAATGTTGGGAGTATTGAGAGCGCTGGAGCATCACGCATGTCATCTGTTTCTGGTTTGAAGGTGAGTCCTAGTACTGCAATGGTTTTGCCGGCTTCGTTTCCTCCAAGCGCACTGCGGATTTTTTTGATCATTCGTGCTTTTTGTGCAGCATTGACTTCGATGACAGCTTCGACGATTCGGCAAGAAACACCATTTTCCTGGGCAATGCGCGCCAAAGCCTGAGTGTCTTTTGGAAAACAAGAGCCACCGTAACCAGGACCTGCATGCAGGAATTTTCTGCCAATACGACCATCTAAACCCATGCCTTTTGCAACGGCATGTACATCAGCGCCAACTGCTTCGCAAAGTGTTGATATTTCGTTAATAAAACTGATTTTGGTGGCAAGAAAGGCGTTTGATGCGTATTTAATTAATTCTGCGCTCTCCAATTCGGTGATCAAGATAGGAGCTTCAATGAGATTAATTGGTCGGTAGAGTTCTCGTAACAGTGTTTCTGCACGATCACTTTCTACTCCAATAACGACACGATCAGGGCGCATGAAGTCAGATAATGCTGCACCTTCCCGCAAGAATTCTGGATTTGAAGCCATATCAAAATCCGCATTCGGATTTTCTTCGCGAATAATTCTTTCAACATTGCGAGCAGTACCAACTGGCACGGTTGATTTATTAACAATAACGGTATAACCATTCAAATGTTTTGCGATTTCTTTTGCGGCAGCATAGACATATTTTAAATCTGCAAACCCGTCACCACGACGCGATGGAGTTCCAACACCTATAAAGACTAAATCAGCATTGCTCACAGGTTCATGAAACTCTGTGGAAAACTTTAATCGGCCTTCTTTAACATTTTTAGCGACCAGTTCTGACAAGCCAGGTTCGTATATTGGGATCTTGCCTTGATTGAGGTTGTCGATTTTATCTTTGTCAATGTCAATGCAAGTAACACTAACACCGAACTCTGCGAAGCAGGTTCCCGATACGAGGCCGACATAGCCTGAGCCTATCATTGCTATATTCATTTAGTTTTCTGCATTTGGATGTGATTGAATCAACTGCTCGTTGATTGTAGGATGAAATTAGTTAGTAACAAAAAAGTAACACGTGCAGCTAACTGGTTTTTTTCTTTGGTCTACAATCCGCGAGCAATAGCATAGCAAGTACAAGTCTTGAATACGAATAAAAATTCAGAGTTAATTGTGTAAATGGCGCTTGTTCTTGTCCCTGATGCTAAAAACAATACTTTTCTCATGCAAGTATTGGCTGTTTGTGTGGCGAAGATATGAATTTGACTTTTGTGTTTACTGGCCAGATAATGGCGGGCTGTATACAGCTTTAATGAGCATTCTATCGTCATCTGATTTCGTATTAGAAATTCAATTAATCATCGTCGAATCTCGTTGGCAGGTTTTTTGAGAAATATATACAGTAACTTAGCGCATCCGTAATTGCTCAGATTGCCCTCTCATGTACAAGAACTAGGAGGCTGTCCGAGAATAGAGGCCGTCGCGAGGGAAAGCGGTTTTGAGACCATTTTTTCGATTAAATGAGGCGAATACTTGAGTTGTATTGAACGAATTTAATCGGAAAAATGGGCCAAATCCGCTTTTCCGCAGTAGGCTCTCTATTCTCGGACAGCCTCCTAGGCGAAAGCTTGGAGTTTCTTAGATATAAACGAGCACTTTCAATGCAGCAATTGGATAAAATAGAGGGTAAGGAACGTGCAAGGAATAACTTGAGCAACTGGCGTAGGATATTTGTTCGTATTCAAGGCGTAGCAATAAGCGCATAGCAGACTACGTAACTGTTACTACAACGCAGAAGACGGACAAAAAGACAAGTCATCATTGTTTAAGTTATTCCATGCACATTCCTAATTAACTCAATGTGAGAAACAAAATCATGAGTCTGACTCAGTACAATACAGTAAAATCAAGAGTACAGCGTAGCGAATTAGCCGTTCCAGGTTCCAATGCCGGGATGATTGAAAAAGCAGCCAATAGTGGAGTGGATTTTGTTTTTCTTGACCTGGAAGATGCGGTTGCTCCCGATGATAAGCTGCAAGCACGTAAAAACATCATTGAAGCACTGAATGATATTGATTGGCAAGGGAAAGGCATTACTGTTTCCGTACGCATTAATAGCATCGACACACATTATATGTATCGTGATGTGGTCGATGTTGTCGAACAGGCCGGAAACCATTTGGATACTCTCTTGATTCCAAAAGTTGGTGTTGCAGCAGATATATACATGATCGATGCCTTGCTCACTCAAATTGAAGAAGCCAAAAGCATTGATCGTCGAATTGGTTTGGAAGCGTTAATTGAAACTGCAATTGGTATGGCAAATGTCGAAACCATTGCCGCATCAAGAGGGCGACTTGAAGCACTCCATTTCGGGGTTGCAGACTATGCTGCCAGTAATCACGCACGAACGGTTAATATTGGTGGTTTGAATCCTGATTATCCGGGTGATCAATGGCATTTTGCGCTTTCACGAATGACAGTCGCTTGTCGAGCTTATGGTTTACGCGCTATTGATGGTCCATTTGGCGATTTCAATGACCCAGATGGATATTTGTTGGCTGCGAAACGTGGTGCAGCCTTAGGTATTGAAGGTAAATGGGCGATACATCCCTCACAAATTGCATTGGCACATCAGGTGTTTTCACCTCAGCCAGAGGAAGTGGATAAAGCGCGGCGCATTTTGGTTGCGCTTGAAGATGCAGCTAAAGCAGGGAAAGGCGCGGCGGCTTTGGATGGGCGCATGATTGATGCTGCATCTGCGCGCATGGCAGAGAATATTGTTAGCGTTGCTGAAGCCATTCATGCGCGTGACCAATCAGGAGTAAGGATTTAATAAGTTACCGAACTTTGACGCAGCCTTTTGATCCCTCAGAAGCACTCATAAAATGGGCGCATAGCAGGCTACGCAACTAGTTTATGAGTGCTTCTGAGGGATCAAAAGGCAAGTCAAAGTTCGGGGAGTTATTAAATCCTTACTCCTAAGCGTCAAACAGGGGCTTTGTCTAAGTACCTGAGCATAATTAATTTATCATTTTACTGATCTTTTTTCTCATCTTCGGCGTTGCAACAACAGTTACATAGCTCACTATGCGCCTGTTGTTGCGCCTTGAAGATGAAAAAAAATCCTGCGCAAAATTGTTAAATTAATTATGCTCAGGTACTTATTCAGATAGCCCTTTAATCCGCAACCATCTATATAGAGAGAATATGCAGTGGATATCCACGAGTATCAAGCAAAAGAATTATTAGCCAAAGAAGGTGTAAAAATATTGTCTGGTGGGCTGGCAGATAGCCCGGAACAAGCTGTGTATCAGGCAAATGAAATAGGTGGTTCAGTTTGGGTTGTTAAAGCTCAAATTCATTCTGGAGCACGTGGTAAGGCCGGCGGTGTTGTGGTTTGTAAATCCACAGATGAAGTGCGTGCAGCGGCTGAAGCGATGCTTGGTAAGCACATGGTGACTCCTCAGACAGGCTCTGCTGGAAAACTGGTCAGCCATGTTTATGTGGAAGCTGGTTGTGAGATTCAAAAGGAGATGTATTTTAGTTTATTACTGGATCGTGAGCACGAAGAAGTCGTCGTTGTCGCATCTGCCGAAGGCGGTATGGATATCGAAGAGTTGGCAGAGAATAAACCTGAAGCAATTATCAAAATGCATGTTGAGCCAGCGGTTGGTTTGCAGGATTTTCAAGCCAGAGAGCTGGCATTTGCGCTTGGTATTCCGATGGAAGGGCTGAGCCAGGCTGTCAAAACCATTAAAGGTGCTTACCGCACATTTCGTGATCTTGATGCAATTATGGTGGAAATAAACCCATTAGTGGTGACCAAAGCCAATAAAATAGTCGCTCTTGATGCCAAAATGAGTTTTGATGATAACGCTTTATTTCGTTTGCCAGATATTCTTGCATTGCGTGATAAAACCCAGGAAGATTCTCGCGAGACAGCAGCTTCGGATCGAGGTTTGAGCTATATTGGTCTGGATGGTGACATTGGCTGCATGATCAATGGTGCCGGTCTTGCGATGGCGACCATGGATATGATTCAACATGCTGGTGGAGAACCTGCAAATTTTCTGGATATCGGCGGTGGTGCATCACCTGAAAGAGTGGCCGAGGCGTTTCGGCTGGTGCTGGCCGATGATAATGTAAAAGCCATGCTGGTCAATATATTCGCGGGAATTAATCGTTGTGATTGGGTGGCTGAAGGCGTGGTTCAAGCCGTCAGAAATATGGATCTGAAAGTCCCCTTAGTGGTGCGTTTGGCAGGAACCAATGTAGAAGAAGGCAAAAAAATCATCGATAACAGCAGCCTTCCAATTATTACCGCTGAAACGTTGGCTGATGCAGCGAATAAAGCTGTCATCGCAAGTCGACAAAACACAGCCTAGAAGGACAATAAAATGGCAATTGTAATTAATCAGGACAGTCGTGTTTTGGTTCAGGGTTTTACCGGCAAAATTGGCTCTTTTCATGCTGAAGACATGATTAACTATGGAACTAATATTGTTGGTGGTGTTACTCCGGGTAAAGGTGGTCAGCAACACTTGCAACGACCTGTTTTTAACACAGTGAGTGAAGCAGTCGCTCAAACTGGAGCAAACACTAGTATTGTTTTTGTTCCACCCCCGTTCGCAGCAGATTCAATCATGGAAGCTGCAGATGCTGGTATTAAATACTGTGTAGCGATTACTGATGGCATACCGACACAAGATATGATGCGGGTAAAACGTTATCTTCGCCGCTATCCTATCTCTGAGCGGATGATTCTTACTGGTCCGAACTGTGCAGGGACTATTAGCCCTGGAAAATGTATGTTAGGTATCATGCCGGGGCATATTTATTTGCCGGGAAATGTCGGTATTGTTGCCAGGTCGGGGACACTAGGTTATGAAGCCGCCGATCAGATGCGAGTATTAGGTATTGGTATTTCCACTGCAGTTGGAATTGGCGGAGACCCAATAAACGGTGCATCACATCGTGACATGCTAGAGCTGTTTGAGCAGGATCCAGAAACCAAAGCAGTGATGTTGATTGGTGAAATCGGTGGGCCACAGGAAGCCGAGGCAGCTGAATTTTTCAAAGAGCATATGACCAAGCCTCTGGTTGGTTATATCGCTGGATTGACTGCACCGAAGGGTCGGAGAATGGGACACGCGGGAGCAATCGTTTCAACAGCTGGCGAAACAGCTGCTGAAAAAGTAGAAATACTAAAAGCAGCCGGTGTTCTGGTTGCCCCCACACCATCAGATTTGGGTGCTACTATGGCACAGGCGATGGATATGTTGGGCTGAGAATATTAGTCTCCTAGCCCACATTTTTCAGTATATTCTATTTTACGAGTCGCTAACATTGAGAACAAAGGATTGAATTAATCTTCCTGATTAGAAAGAATCGTCAGCCAAAATATATTCCATTTAAAAATAAGACCTAGTAATTGCCAACCAAAACCACTAAAAGGATTTGTAGGCTATGAATCCCGCGAAATTTCACTTTTCTCGGTTG
>JAZGEP010000214.1:0-16904 GCA_036478815.1 Methylococcales bacterium | reverse complement strand
AGGCTTAAAAAGCCTCAGTGTGCTCGTATTATTAGCTATTTCAAATAATAACAAGGTATTAAAACGTTGAAATGTTAATGTGGCTTCCCAAGGATTGGTGGATGCACTTTAAGTCACGGATTCAGGTATATGCTATCACTACAGTTTAACCGGGCAAATAATTATTGGCATGACTACTGGGATAATCTGGCAAAGAAAAGCAGCTTGATCTGTTTACGCCACTTTTAATCACACCCGCCCTAAAGAAGTTGACTAATCTTGTGCACGAGGAGTATAACTAATAGCAAGAGTTCATGTTAAGAATAAAGGGGATAAATATGCTTAAGTCTGTTAATTCTAGAGATTTTATGACTGAAAATCCGGTTACTTTTCCCCCTGACACTAATATTTTTACCGTCATTCATGAACTCATAGTGCACAAGGTCTCTGGAGCAACCGTCATTGATGAAGAGAATCATTTATTAGGTGTAATATCACAAGGTGATTGTCTCAAAGCAATACTGGATGGCACCTATCATGGGTATGCCAACGGAACTGTCGAAGAAGTGATGACTACCAAAGTCGACACCATCGACCCAGGCTTGGATTTAATCGATGCAGCCCGGATACTGCTAACAACAAAAAGAGGAAGACTACCCGTAGTCGAAGATGGCAAATTCATTGGCCAGATCAGCATTCGCAGTATTTTGCGAGCAGTGAAAGAATTCGATGTGCCACCGGACCCCACGGAACGATAACAAATAGTAATCCCTTAATTAAAACGACTAGAAAATTAACAATAATGATGAAGTTTTAAGCGTTTTCTCTACACCACACTAAAAACAGCAATGACGGTGTAGAGACATGACAAACAATAAAATCACAGGATTACGTTATGTTGTCTTTGCCTTTTTTAATCTATCTGTTCGCGGTGCTCGCATTGACCGCAACGATGCTGATTATATCTCATTTACTCAATCCGAAAATCCCTCCCAGAGAAAACCCATTACCCTTTGAATCAGGCATTGTACCAACTGGTTCAACTGATCTTCGCTGGACAGTTAATTATTACCTGGTAGCGATTCTTTTTGTTATTTTTGATATGGAAGCTGTGTTTCTTTACATCTGGGCTGCTGTCGTGTTGGATGCAGGCTGGTCAGCTTTCTTCGGAACCTCGATGTTTGTCATTATTCTGCTGGTGGCTCTGGTTTATGAATGGCGAATGGGTGTGCTGGAGTGGGGGCATAAATTGCAAGCCAAGCAACAAATTACTAAAACCCAAAAAATGGAGAAAAGCGATGCGCTGGAAGCTGACTACTCCGGATGAAACCCTAGAAACTTCATCTTCATCCATTGAAGACAAATGGGTTGAAAAAAACATTCTGGTTGGCAAACTGGAAGATATGGTTGCGTGGGGCAGGAGCAATTCACTATGGCCATTTAATTTCGGCCTGTCATGCTGTTATGTGGAAATGGCAACTGCATTTACCAGTCGCCATGATATAGCCCGTTTTGGTTCTGAAGTGATACGTGCAACCCCGCGGGAAGCTGACTTGATTGTGATTTCTGGAACGCCCTTTTTGAAAATGGCGCCAGTTATTAAACATCTCTACGACCAAATCATGGAACCTAAATGGGTCATCAGCATGGGTTCTTGCGCCAATTCAGGCGGTATGTACGATGTTTATAGCGTGGTTCAAGGCGCTGATCGCTTTATGCCAGTGGATGTCTATGTTCCGGGTTGTCCACCACGTCCAGAAGCTTTGCTATATGGTCTCACTTTGCTTCAAAAAGCCATCAGCGATGGATACGATAAGCAACGACGCCCCATTGGTCATCTTGTCACGCCTGAAGAAATTGATCATTTTGCTGCTCACACGCGATCGTTACGTGATGAAAAAAATCAGCAGCGCATGGCAGCCACTGAATTAGACAGCCCCACTAAGGTGTAAGCAATATGTCTGCTGTCATGGTCAAACCTCACCAAAACCAACTGATTACTGAGTTGTTGGCAAAGTTTGGCAGTCGTGATGTCACCATTCAAAACACCTGTGATGACATTGCTACGCTTTGGGTGCCAGAAAAAAAGCTAAAAACCATTCTTAACCAGCTCAAAAGCAAACCGTATAAATTTACCATGCTGCTGGATCTATTTGCGATTGATGAGCGCTTACGAAAAAACCGCAAAGACCAGCCAAAGAGTGATTTCACCCTGGTTTATCATTTGACTTCGGTCACGAATAACCTGGATTTTCGTATCAAACTGGCTTTGACTGGTGACTATCCAATAGCGCAATCGATTACCGATTTATGGCCTAACGCCAACTGGTATGAGCGAGAAGCCTGGGATATGTTCGGAATAACATTCGATGGGCACCCACTGCTGCATCGCATCCTCACGCCACCGACTTTCGAAGGACATCCTTTACGCAAAGAATTCCCATGCCGGGCAACCGAACAAGAACCGTTTGAACTGACCCCGGAACGCCAACAAAAAGAACAAGAAGCTCTGCGTTTTATTCCCGAGGATCTGGGCATGCAACGCCAGTCCGAAAATAACGACTTTATGTTTCTTAACCTGGGACCTAATCATCCCAGTGTACATGGTGTTTTCCGGGTAGCATTGCAACTGGACGGTGAACGTATCGTCGATGCAGTACCGGATATTGGCTATCACCATCGTGGCGCGGAAAAAATCGCTGAACGCCAGACGTGGCATGGATTTATCCCCTACACTGATCGCATTGATTATCTCGGTGGGGTGATGAATAACCTGCCTTATGTGATGGCTCTTGAAACCATGGCCGGCATTGAAGTCCCGGCACGTGCACAATGCATCCGGGTGATGTTGGTTGAATGTTTCCGCATTTTGAGTCACATGCTGTTTTACGGTACGTTTGCCCAGGATGTAGGACAGATGTCGGCGGTTTTTTATTTGTTTATCGACCGAGAAAAACTGTTCGGTATTATTGAAGCGATCACTGGCGCACGAATGCATCCCAGTTGGTTTCGTATCGGTGGTGTGGCTCAGGATTTACCTATTGGCTGGGACAAGATGGTCAGAGAATTTATTGACTATTTCCCTTCCAGGATGGACGAATACGATGTGATGGCCATGGAAAATTCGATCCTGAAAAAACGTACCGTTGATATTGGAGCATACACCACCGCCGAAGCTCTTGACTGGGGTATCACCGGCCCTGGACTGAGAGCCACAGGATGTGATTGGGATCTGCGTAAAAAACGCCCATACAGCGGATATGAACAATATGAGTTCGATGTTCCTGTTGCCGAAAAAGGTGACACTTATGATCGCTGCTGGGTTCGTGTACAGGAGATGCGGGAAAGCCTGCGTATTATCAGACAATGCCTGGACAATATGCCATCCGGACCCTATAAGGCCGATCACCCGCTGACCACACCGCCAGATAATGATCGCGGCAAACACGACATCGAAACGCTAATTCAGCATTTTTTAAATGTCAGCTGGGGTCCGGTAATACCTGCTGGTGAGTGTTATAGTGCAGTTGAGGCAACGAAAGGAATTAATGGATACTCACTGATCAGTGATGGTTCCAATACCAGTTATCGCACCCACATCAGAACACCGTCGTTTCCTCACTTACAGATGATTCCATTTCTTGGACGTGGCGTACTGGTAGCGGATTTGATTGCTATTATTGCCAGTATTGATTTTGTGATGGCGGACGTGGATCGTTAAACAGATGACAGATATAAACGATAACAACAATGTGCAAATAGTACAACTAACAGAACAAGAACGTTCCGAACTTGATCATATGCTTGATCATTACCCGGTCGCTTCCGGCGCAAGCATTGATGCACTAAAAATGATTCAAAAATTTCATGGTTGGGTCAGTGATCAACATCTGGCCGCTTTAGCCAGCTATATGCAAATACCAGTAGCAGAACTGGAATCAGTCGCCACATTTTATAATTTAATCTTTCGTAAACCGGTTGGGGACAATTTAGTCCACCCATGTGATGGCTTCAGCTGCATGGTAATGGGCTATCGAAAAGTACACCAAAATCTCAAGCAAGCACTTAATGTCAATGACGGCGAGACTACCGGGGACAAGTCTTATACATTGATCCCATTACCTTGTCTGGGCGCATGCGACAAAGCACCAGTGTTACTGATTAACGATATGTTATATGAAAACGTTAACCCTGATGATGTGGACGATATCATTCAAACTGTATCAGAGCGAACCGTGACAACGAAGGTGCATTCATCATGACTAACGCGCAGCCCAGCCTTCCATTAACTCAATATTGCACTTCGGAGCAACCTTTAACGTTAAGTGCCTATCAGCAACAAGGGGGCTACTCAGGGTTTAAAACCGCACTAGAGCAAACACCTGAAAGGGTTTTGGAAACCATCAAGGATTCCAGACTTCGAGGCCGTGGCGGTGCAGGTTTTCCGACCGGATTAAAATGGAGCTTCGTACCCCAAGGTGACAATGCACCAAGTCCTAAATATCTGGTAGCCAACGGGGACGAAATGGAGCCCGGCGCGTTTAAAGACCGCTACCTGTTGGAGCAAGCACCACATCAGCTCATTGAAGGCATGTTGATTGCCGCACACACCATAGGCGCCAGTATCGGTTATATCTTTTTACGGTATGAATACCATATGGCTGCCAAACGAATCGAAAATGCACTTCAGGAATGTTATCAAGCAGGCTTACTGGGTAACAAAATACAAGGGTCTGAACTGACATTCGACCTTCATATCCATACCAGCGCAGGCCGCTATATTTGTGGTGAGGAAACAGCGTTAATTAATGCCCTGGAAGGTAAGCGAGCAAACCCCAGAGCCAAACCACCATACCCACAAGTTGCAGGTTTATGGGGCAAGCCTACTATTGTTAACAATATTGAGACTTTTTTCTGTTTACCTGGAATTGTCCAGTATGGTGCGGACTGGTTTCAACAACTGGGGCGTCACAAAGACAGTGGTACCAAACTGTTTGGTGTCAGCGGACGTGTCAAAAAACCTGGGCTATGGGAATTACCGATGGGAACAACAATCCGGGAAATTATTGAAGAGCACGCTGGAGGGATGTGCGATGGCTATCAATTACGCGGTTTAATACCAGGTGGTGGCTCTACAGATTTTTTGTTACCTGAACATTTAGATACACCAATGGACTATGATGAAATTGGCAATGTTGGCAGTCGCATGGGTACCGGCACGATCACTGTACTGGACGATCAGTTTTGTCCGGTCGATATGGTGCATAATCTGGTGGCTTTTTTTGCTCAGGAATCCTGCGGCTGGTGTACGCCGTGTCGAGATGGATTACCCTCTGCAACCTATGTGTTGGAGCAGATAGAGACCGGGCACGGCAAACCGGAAGATATGACCTTTCTTGAGGATATAGTCGACTTTGTCGCTCCTGGAAATACTTTTTGTGCACTGGCTCCAGGTGCAGCAGAACCATTGCAAAGTGCGCTGAAATATTTTCGCGATGATTTTGATCAACATATAAAAGATGGCTGCTGTCCTTATCAGGCAGTGCAGTGACAAACACTTAATACGGTATTCAGGCAAGCAAAAACAAAAAATTAGGATACAGGAATGGCTACAATAATCATTGACGGCGCGAAGCACGAAGTCGAAACAGATCAAAACCTGCTGCAAGCCTGTCAGACTTTGGGTCTGGATGTCCCTTATTTCTGCTGGCATCCTGCCATGGGTTCTGTTGGTTCCTGCCGCCAATGTGCTGTAACCCTGTTTAAAGATGCCGAAGACAAGCAAGGCCGTTTGACAATGAGCTGTATGACACCCGTAACTGATGGTCAAATTCTCGCACTAAATAATCCTGACATCATTAAATTCCGGGACATGCAGATTGAAGCGTTAATGATCAATCACCCCCATGATTGCCCCGTGTGTGAAGAAGGTGGCGAATGCCATTTGCAGGATATGACTTTGATGAGCGGTCATGTGAAACGCCGCTTTCGGGGTCCAAAACAAACTCACGTTAACCAATACCTTGGTCCATTCATCGGCCATGAAATGAACCGCTGTATCGCCTGTTATCGATGTGTACGCTATTATCGTGATTACAGCGGTGGGACAGATTTTGACGTGTTTGCCTCGCGTAATAATGTTTATTTTGGTCGTGCTGAAGATGGCGACCTGGAAAATGAATTTAGCGGTAACCTGGTTGAAGTATGCCCAACCGGGGTATTTACAGACAAAACCTATAGTCAACATTATGTTCGTAAATGGGATTTACAGTCCGCACCTTCTATTTGCACTCAGTGCAGCCTTGGCTGTAACACCTTTCCAGCCGAACGTAATGGCATCTTGCGACGCATTACCAACCGCTATCACCCAGATATCAATGGTTATTTTCTATGTGATAGAGGGCGCTTTGGTTATGATTTTGTTAATCATTCTGAACGTTTAACACAGCCATGGCAACGCAATACAGAACAGCGCTCGACTGATAAAATCACTACACAACAAGCCCAGCAGCGTCTACGCGAACTAGCAAAATCCTCCTCTGTGCTTGCCGTTGGCTCAGCGCGTACATCGCTTGAAAATAATTTCGCTTTACGTCAGTTGGTCGGTAAAGACAATTTTTATGCAGATTGCAGCCAACAAGTATTGCGTCAGATCCAGGTTCTGAGTCAATGTCATCAGTACGGTCTCTTGCCCAGTTCGTCTTTGCAAACACTGGAATCTTCTGATACTGCTTTATTAATTGGTGAAGACATCACTCAGACCGCGCCGCGTATCGCTTTATCGTTACGCCAAATGACAGGCAATGCCGGCAAGCAAAAAGCTGCAGAGATGGGCATTGCAGCTTGGCAAGATGCGGAAGTCAGAAATATCTGCCAGCAGCTCAAATCACCGCTGCATATCATCAGCAGCCATGCAACACGACTGGATGATGCTGCCGTTAACACCCTCTGTTTATCGCCTGCGCAGCAAGTGACGCTGATAAATGAAATTGATGCCTTACTCAACAACTCTATTGATGCAGGTGTTGCCAGTAGGCAAGCGCGCAATATTGTAAAAGACCTTCAAACGGCCAAACAACCTATTCTCGTTACCGGTGTTCATACGGATTCTGAAGCCTTATTGCGAGCTACTATCCAGCTCGGTCAAACCCTGTATCGACTCAATAGTCGCACTGGTTTTATTTGTGCCTTACCACAGGCGAACAGCATGGGATTGGCTTTGCTCACGGCAACCGAGCATAACCTCGATACAGCATTGAAAAAAATTGAAAAATCACCCCCCAAAACATTGATCCTGCTGGAAACCGATCTTTACCGCTACTGTTCCGAACAGTTGCTGGAGCCATTACTGAATAACATAGAAAACATCGTTGTACTCGATCATCTGCTGACCCCCACTGCACAATCAGCCGACCTGTTACTACCCACTACCAGCTTTGCAGAAATGCATGGCAGCTGGGTCAATTATGAAGGACGAGTGCAAGCTGCAACATCCTGCTTCCCAGCCCCTGATGAACGCCGACCTGGGCATCTATGGTTTAATGCTGAAACTGATTTTCACTCCTTACTAATTGAAGTTGCCGACTGTGAAGCGCAACTGAAGTCTTTACCTTCATTGTTTACGCCTCAATCAGAAGGTTTTCATCTGGCCAGACAAACAATTAGAGCTACCGGCAGAGCAGCGGTCAAAGCGGTTACCAATGTACGAGAACAACAACCGCAACAAGACCCCGACTCACCTTATCAATATTCACCTGAAGGTGCAGCTACCTTGCCTGAGCAACCACCTGCTTATCTGTGGCATCCCAACTGGAATTCCAACGAGTCACTGAACCGATTTCAAGAAGAGATTAATGGCCCCATCCGTGGATCTCATCCTGGCATTTTATTACACGAAAAAGCATCAGTAGTACCAAGCACCGACACGACCCAACCTGGATATTTGTTACAGGACAGCAGTAAGCCCATAGCAGAAGGTAAATTACAACTATTAGCGGATTACAATATTTTTAGAGATGAAGAACTCAGCAGCTATGTTTCTGCGATTCAGCAGCGTACGCCGCAAGCAGCAATCAAAATGAATCTTCAACAGGTCAAACAATCACATTGCGAGGGTGCTGATAAACTAAAAATTAAAGCCCCTGCAGGTTCTTGCATATTACCTTTATATATAGACGACTCCGTACCTGATGGTGTTGCACTGGTTCCCACAAACCTGCTGCAACAGCTCGGCTCGGTTGTGCAGTTGGAAAGGGCTGAATAATGCTTGAACTAATCACTCCGCTGATTATTCTAGTGATACTACTGACCGTCGGTGGGTGGTTGACGTGGGTCGAGCGTCGTTTACTCGGGTTATGGCAGGATCGTTGCGGACCAAACCGGGTCGGGCCTTTAGGCTTACTGCAAGTGGTTGCAGATATGATCAAAATCTTCACCAAGGAAGACTGGATTCCACCCTTTGCTGATAAAGTCATATTTGTTATCGCACCGATGATTGTCATGAGTTTGATGTTACTGGGCTTTGCCATTATCCCATTCTCTCCGACTCTACAAATTACTGACTTCGACAATGGCATTCTGTTTTTGTTGGCGCTCAGTTCGTTGGCGGTTTATAGCGTCATGTTGGCCGGCTTTTCCTCAAACAGTAAGTATGCCCTGCTGGGGGCTTTACGCGCCACCGCCCAAATGATCAGCTATGAAGTGTTTATGGGTTTATCACTGATGGGAGTGGTTATTTTGGCGGGAAGTTTCAGCTTGCGTGACATCGTCGACGCCCAGGAAAATCTATGGTTCTGTATTCCGCAAGCCCCTGCTCTGGTGATTTTTATAATAGCAGGCATTGCTGAAACCCACCGTGCACCTTTTGATTTACCAGAGGCCGAGCACGAAATTGTCGCCGGTTTTCACACTGAATATTCGAGTATGAAATTTGGCATGTTTTTCATTGGTGAATATCTGGGTGTATTGTTGATATCAGCAATGATAGTCACTCTTTTTTTTGGCGGCTGGCAAGGACCCTGGTTACCCCCTCTCGCCTGGTTTATTCTGAAAGTTACTGCATTCGTGATGTTTTTTATTCTGTTACGAGCGGCTATACCGCGTCCACGCTACGACCAGCTAATGGCGTATGGGTGGAAATATATGTTGCCACTGGCATTGCTCAACTTGTTACTGACCGGCGCCTGGAAGCTGGCAATGGGCTAATGACTTTCTAAGATGGGAGAGATGATCAAATGAAAAGCCAAATCAATACCTTGATTGCGATCCTCAAGCATACCTTCACCAAGATCGACACGTTAGAGTATCCAGAACAAAAGCCCTACCTGGCACCCCGTTACCGGGGCCGTATTGTATTAACCAAAGACCCAGATGGTGAGGAACGCTGTGTTGCCTGTAACCTGTGTTCAGTTGCGTGTCCGGTTGATTGCATTGCCGTACAAAAAACTGAAGGCGAAGACGGCCGCTGGTTGGCAGATACCTTTGACATCAATTTTTCACGTTGTATTCTTTGCGGTTTTTGTGAGGAAGCGTGTCCGACTCATGCCATACAACTGACACCAGATATCGAGATGGGCGAATACGATCGTCAGAACCTGGTTTATCGAAAAGAGCATTTGCTAATCAACGGTACCGGCAAATATCATGATTACAACTTTTACAAGGTCGCTGGCAAAGCCATAGCGGGCAAGGCAAAAGGTGAGGCTGAAAACGAACAGCCCCCGGTTGATTTGAGGAGCTTATTACCATGATAGGTTTTCTTTTTTTTCTATCTTCAACGGTGGCTCTGATCAGTGCCCTGTTAACAGTAACCCGCCATAATGCCGTGCATGCCCTGCTGTACCTTGTGATCACTATGATGGCCATCGCTATGATCTTTTTTCTGCTGGGAGCTGCATTTGCGGCTGCTTTACAAATTATCGTCTATGCCGGCGCGATCATGGTGTTATTTGTTTTTGTCACCATGATGTTACATCAGGGTGAAGTAACAATGAAACAGGAAGCCCTACTCTATCAGGCCAAGCAATCTAGCACTGCTATCATTCTATGTGTTTTACTACTTCTGGAACTGGTATACATGTTGAGCTCGTTTTCTACTGCACAGACAATAATGACTCCTATCAATGTAAACGAGCTAGGCGCACAATTATACGGGCCATATTTACTACTGGTGGAATTATCTGCACTGCTGCTATTATCTGCGCTGGTCGGCGCATTCCATATCGGTAGGCGCCATCAGGAACAGGATCGACAATTATGATTGACCCAGATTACATTGTTTTTTTCAGTCTGGCGCTCTTCAGTATCGGCGTTTACGGTGTTTTGGTGCGCCGCAACCTGGTGTTCATGTTGATTTCCATAGAAATTATGTTGAATGCTGTGGCAGTGATATTCGTAGCTGCATCAAGTTATCACGGAACCAGTGATGGTCAGATTATGTATTTACTGATATTGACGCTGGCGGCTTCTGAGGTTGCTATTGGGCTGAGTCTATTAATCCATATGTATCGACGTCGACATACCCTCGACGTTGACCAACTTTCCAATATGCGGGGTTAATATGTCGACTCTAATATTATTGATCCCGTTATTGCCCTTATTCAGCGCCACTTTTCTGGTACTTGCACCTGCATTCAACTTGACGATCCCGAAACCCTGGGTAGCACGAATGGGAGTGGGTGCAGTGGGTGCTGCTGCCGTATGTGTCGCTATTTTGCATATTCAATTGAAAGGCCAAACAAATTATGCGTTGCAATTCACCTATGCCAACTGGATAAATGTGCATAGCTTCACTATTAATTTTGGTTTCTATCTGGATGCGCTGTCACTGGTAATGGTTTCTATCATTACTGGCGTAGGTTTCCTTATCCACCTTTATTCGGCAGGTTTCATGGATGAAGATAAGGACTATCAACGCTATTTTGCTTACCTTAATGCATTTGTCGCTGCCATGCTGGTTCTGGTGTTAGCCGATAATCTGCTGCTACTGTATCTTGGGTGGGAAAGCGTGGGTTTGTGCAGCTACTTGTTGATCGGCTTCTGGCACCACGAAATCAATAACACTCTGGCGGCCAATAAAGCTTTTATTATGACCCGTATCGGTGATACCGGCATGGCGTTAGGTTTGTTTTTGATTTTTTATTTGTTCGGCACTCTGGATATCCAGGCCATGCAATTACAAGCCCAAAGCCAGTGGCAGACAGGAGACAGCATGATCACACTATGTTGCCTTCTATTATTAGCTGGAGCAGTCGGTAAGTCCGGGCAATTGCCGTTACAATCCTGGTTACCCGATGCCATGGCAGGCCCTACCCCAGTGAGTGCGTTAATCCATGCCGCAACCATGGTCACCGCCGGTGTTTATCTGATCGCGCGTTGCCATAATTTATTCGAGCTTTCACCGCTTGCCATGGAATGCGTCGCCTATATCGGTGCAATAACATTATTCATTGCAGCCACGGCTGCTCTGGTACAGCAAGATGTGAAGCGTATTCTGGCATACTCTACCATCAGTCAGATTGGCTATATGTTTTTAGCTTTAGGTGCGGGCGCTTGGTCAGCCGCAGTATTCCACTTAATGACTCATGCTTTCTTTAAAGCATTACTTTTTCTTTCAGCGGGTGCACTGATCTTTAGTCTGCACCACGAACATAATATCTTCCGCATGGGTGGGTTAGCCAAAAAACTACCGATGGTCTGTGTCAGCTTTCTAATTGGTTGTTCTGCCCTTGCCGCACTGCCTTTGCTATCGGGTTTTTTCAGCAAAGAACTGATACTTAACCGATTGCTGGAACAGGAAATGTATTCGCTGTGGTTGATAGCATTAATAGGTGCTTTTGTGACCGCTTTTTACAGTTTTCGTCTGTTTTTTGTAGTATTCCTTGGAAAAGCGACTCAAGAACCGGATCGTAATCCGCTTAAAGTGATGGTTTTCCCTTTACTTGTGTTAGGGCTATTGGCGATTTTCGGTGGCATTCAGCCCAAGGGGCTTGCCGTGTTATTTTCTTCAGCGAGTGAAGAACATCACAACCTCGCTATCATCCTGTTTACTATTGCCGTACCTTTATGCGCAGTCGCATATGCTTGGCGAGTATACAAAGAAGGTGAGTTTGGTAGCCCTTTACCCAATCCTGAAGCAAAAAAAATCCATCGGTTTTTATTCTCAGGATGGGGTTTCGACGCATTCTATCAAAAAAGGGTGATTAGTCCATTTATTGCCGTCACCAAGCTCAATCAAAACGATATCATCGACAGTCTTTATATTGGTCTGATCAATATCAGCGCTAAATTACACCGCTTCTGCAGCCAGTTTCAAAGCGGCCAACTACGCTGGTACAACAACAGTCTGGTGATATTTGCTATTGTCGCCATGACCTGGGTGATAATCAAATGATATTGCTGACACTGATCGTTTTTTTACTTTTAGCCGGTGTTGTCGCCTGGTACAGTGAAGCATATGGCTCGCACGCACCAAAATGGGTTGCTGCCATTAGCTTGTGTCTGGCATGGATACCGTTATGGCCAGTATTATTTTCATTAGAATTAAACAGTGACCAACGCTGGCTGATCAATGAGGTTCATGACTGGATTCCGCGTTTTAATATCAGCGCCCATTTAGCTTTGGATGGGCTCAGTTTGTTACTTGTCATACTGACACTGGCTATGGGCTTAGTGGCTGTCTTGTCTGCCTGGAAAGAAATCAAAAAGCAAACTGGTTTTTTCTATTTCAATATTCTGTGGACACTGGCTGGTGTTGTGGGAGTATTCTGCGCGTTGGATTTGTTTCTGTTTTTTGTGTTCTGGGAAGTCATGCTAGTACCGATGTATCTGCTGATTGCCATCTGGGGTTATGAGAACAGACAATATGCGGCGCTGAAATTTTTCTTGTTCACCCAGGCTGGTGGTTTGCTGATTTTACTGAGCATCTGCGCTCTGGTGCTGTTACATTACCAGCAAAGTGGACAACTTAGTTTTGATTACGTGGATTTATTGAACCACTCTCTGTCCAAAAAAGCTTCGTTCTGGATTATGTTGGGATTTGTAATTGGCTTTGCCATCAAGCTACCAACTATTCCGTTCCATAACTGGCTACCAGATGCGCATACCCAAGCACCCACAGCCGCCAGCGTTATCCTGGCTGCAGTGTTACTGAAGACGGGTGGCTACGGCTTAATTCGTTTTGTATTACCATTGTTTCCTGATGCAGTTCAGACGGTTGCACCCTATGTGATGGCAATTGCCGCTATCAGTGTTATCTATGGCGCTTTAATGGCCTTCTCCCAGCGGGATTTGAAACGGGTGGTCGCCTATTCCAGTGTCAGCCATATGGGGTTTGTATTACTCGGTTGCTTTGCCCTCAATGCCCAGGCCTGGCAGGGTGCGGTAATGCAGATGTTGGCGCACGGCGTCAGTACTTCTGCACTGTTCGCCCTGGTTGGTGCCATCCAGTATCGTTATCACACACGCGATTTAAATGAACTGGGTGGTCTCTGGCAGACCCTCCCCAAGCTCAGCGCTGTTGGATTATTCTTTGTCGTGGCTTCTTTAGGCATGCCGGGGCTGGGTAATTTTGTGGCCGAATTTCTAGTACTGGTGGGTAGTTTTGAGACGTATCCATGGTTCACTGCTATGGCAGCTAGCGGGTTGATCCTTGCAGCAGTCTATTCACTGATGATTGCGCAGAAAACTTTCTTTGGTTCGCTTAAGTTAAACGCAGCAGTGGATTTCGATACACGCGAAACAGCCATGATGCTGGGTATGGCAGTAATCCTTATAGTCATGGGCCTGCATCCACAACCCTTGATTGATATAGCTCAACAAACTCTTGCTCATTTTCCCAGTATTTCGATGGGAGCTAAACCATGAGTGGGATCATGGGTTTCTATTTGCCATCAGTGCTGATTACCAGCACTTCATTGATAGTAATGTTGATGGCTGCGCTCAAACGCACACATTTACTCACTAACCTTATCACAACTGTGGGCTTGTCTCTGGCCCTGCTCGTGCAATTAGCACAATTAGGCAAGGCACCTTACCAAACGTCTTTAATTTTATTTGATGGCACCACAACCCTGGTTTCAACCTTACTAATACTGGCCGCTTGGCTGCTTAGTTTATTTTTGTTTAACTGGCTACAAAACCTGAAAGACCCTAAAGAAGAATACTATTTGCTATTACTGTTATCCACCCAGGGAGCTTTGATTGTCTGTGCCAGTCAGCACTTTGCCAGCTTTTTTCTGGGATTGGAAATCATGAGTTTGTCTCTGGTGCCGATGATCGCTTACCCAGGGGAAGATAACCAAGCTCTGGAAGCTGGCATTAAATATCTGGTTTTGTCTGCCATTGCGTCAGCTTTTATGCTGCTAGCCATCGCTATCCTTTATCTTTACAGCGGTACTTTATCAATTCCAGAGCTGGCAACAAAAGTACCCGAACTACTTAGCAGCGGCAATATCATCAACGGTTGTGCCATCATTCTGCTATTGGTGGGCATCACTTTTAAATTGTCATTAGTGCCCTGCCATCTTTGGGTGGCAGATGTGTATGAAGGCGCACCTGTCCCTACTACAGCTTTGCTCGCTACGGTCTCTAAAGTTGCACTGTTTGTCGTGCTGTTACGGCTGTTCATGCTGGGTGAATGGCATAACCAGACCGCTCTGATTAATATCATAGAAGTCATTGCAGCCGCATCAATGATAATAGGCAATTTGCTGGCATTGCTCCAAAAAAACCTAATGCGTCTGTTGGCCTACTCGTCGATCGCGCACTTTGGTTATATCCTTCTGGCTATTTTGGCATTGAAACCAGCAATAGCAATCTCCAACGTTGATACACTGGCGAATGAAGCAGCCATTACCTATTTGTATGCTTATTTGACAACAGTTGTGGGTATTTTCCTGATGCTGATGTTATTACCCGAAACCCACCATATTGACCAGCTTAAAGGTTTATTCTGGCAACAACGATGCAAAGCAGTTGTGTTGACTTTGCTCTTATTATCGTTGGCGGGCATTCCTTTAACCATTGGTTTCATTGGCAAGTTTTATCTCACTCTGGTAGCTGTAAATGCTCAGTTATGGTGGTTATTGGCCGCCCTGATTATTGGTAGTGTGATGGGACTATTTTACTATTTACGGATTATCTTAGTTATGATTGATCAACCAGAATCTCATTCAGAAACAGAGATAATCACAACTCATACACAGTTATTGGTGATGGGGGTTGTAATTCTGCTCGTCATTGGAGGTGGGGTTTTTCCTTCCATGGTCGCAGAATTAGTAAAAGAGATGATTGGTTTGACTTTTTAAGTAGATGAATGTTTTTTGTTAGCTGTAACAATAGAAGGAGACAAGCATTGTATTCGAAATTGGACTCAATTCATTAGGACGAGAGGTTTTAATGACAATTTACACAACCACTTCTCTCCATATCATTATTTGTCATTCTGTATGCAACCATAAGAATTTCAAAGCATACCTTAGACCAATCAGATTTTTCTGAGCACCTGGTAATTTGTCGATTTCAATAGGAAACTTGTCAACTAACGAGGACTCAATACATTGAGATTGTTTAAAAAAAACTGATCACAGACAAATGAGTGGTTGTCAATATCGGTAGAGGTGAAAGCTTATGTATACAGTAAGAGAAGTTCTGCAATCCAAAGATTCTAAACTGTGGACGATTGAACCCAGCGCTTCAGTTTTTGAGGCGCTTCAAATCATGGCTGAGAATAACATTGGCTCTCTTTTAGTTATGGAAAATGAAATATTACAAGGCATATTCTCCGAGCGAGATTACGCACGCGATGTTGTCCTAAAAGGAAAATCGTCGAAAGAGACGCCCGTCAGTGAATTACTGCCAAATGAGTTGATGTACGTCACCCCGGATGACAAGCTAAAGGAATGCATGGCGTTGATGACTACAAAGCGTGTCCGTCACCTGCCTGTCTATCAGGACGGGTTATTGATGGGGATTGTTAGTATCGGCGATCTGGTCAAACAAATTATATCCGACCAGGAATTTACTATTAGGGAACTGGAGAAATACATAACTGGCAGCTATTAGATCAAAAAGACTGCTGATTATCCGAATAGCGTCAAGCAACTACTCATTCTGCCTGGTATTTCAGCATTATCGTCAAGTGCGCTGACTCAGAATTGATCGAACATATTTTTCCGAAGGTACCACAACGAAATATCTAACCTCATGAATCATTAAACAACTAAGGAGCGAGGATTTAATAATATCCGCATATTGACTTAATTTCTCAAAATCATCAAGAATCCCAACCGACATTATAACTTTGCTCTTTTTGCGCAACTTAACAACTTTGAAATCAAAATTTTCTAATATATCCTGATAATGCTCATCCAGAAAAGATTTGGCATCGCTAACTTCCTGTTCTAGTTGTTTTTCAACCACAGTATAGTCAGCCATCAATGACGTACAGTCGGATAAAAAATATCGCCAGCGAATGTTCTTTAAGGTTTCTTCATGGGCGAAAATGAAACTGCGATGTGGGTCATTTTATCCCAATGATTGTCCTGCGCATAAACAGCCGTACCGAGTATTGAGTTGGCTTTTCTAATAGCTAGCCAACGTTCCTGTAAATAGGGATACCAGCGATATTTTAATTCCTTCAACTGTCCTTCCAGACCATTCGCATCCTCCTTCATATCCCAACGCATACCACCTTTTTCTTGCTTGCCATGATCCTTACCCTCAACCAATTCATGAGGAATTAGTTGATCAATATATTCTCTACCAGTCTCTTCAATATCATCACCCAACTGAGTCGCAACCGATGTAAATGTTGCATAGTAGAAGTTATCATTAATCAATAGCCTGACCCATGAGGGATGTTTGTATGCGAAATAATCTGTCCCTTCATAATCAGGGAAATCCTTTTTATTCGCTTGCTCCTGAAA